>RBWT01000079.1 GCA_004010275.1 Streptomyces huasconensis | reverse complement strand
GTCCCACACGTACGGCCGCACCGCCGTCCAGCTCGCCCCGCAGCCTCCCGCCGCCGCCAAGCCGCGCGGCCGGGCCGGGGTGTGGGTGGCCACGCTCGCCGGGGCCTTCCTCATCGGCGGTGGCGCGACGGCCGGCGTCCTTGTCTGGCAGGACAACAACGACGACAAGGCGGGTGACGCGGGCAAGGACGACAAGCCCACCGTCAGCCGGTCCGAAGCGCCGAGCACGGAGCCGAGCCAGGAACCGGGTCCGTCCGTTCCGCCGACCACACCGAGCCAGGAGCCGAGCGACAGCGCGGACTCCGAAGCCGTCGACGAGGCCGAGGTGCCCGAGGGTTCCGAGCGGGTGACGGACCCCGAGAAGTTCTCCTTCGCGGTCCCCGAGGGGTGGACGCGGCAGTCCGTGAACCCGGAGCGGCCCGGACAGATCACCTATGCCGGGTCGACCGGGCGGGAGGAGTTCCTCGTCGGCGTCGTGAAGGACGCGCCCTACACCTCGTACGAGAACTTCACGGACATCGAGCAGCACACCAAGACCGCCTCGGACAAGTCGGACTACCGGCGGATTCGGCTGGAGCAGAACACCTTCCAGGGGCGGGACGGCGCCATCTGGGAGTACACGTACACGGACGAGGCGGACCGCACGATCCACGCCATCAACCAGAGCTACGTCGCCGAGAACGGCACCGAGTACGCCATCCAGCTCTCCTGGCGCGAGGACTTCTGGCCCGCGGGCGAGGGCGCGAAGACGCACCGGACCGCCCTGAAGACCTGGCGGCTCATGGACTGACCCTCCCCCGAGCGAGTCGCGCGCCCCAACCAGAGCTCATACATGTCCTACAACGTGAGCCGGAAGCAGTGCGCCAGGCGCCGCTCCGCGCCCGTCCCCGGCCTGGTGTACGTCTCGCTCAGCACCATGCCGAGCCGCCGGGCCACCGCGGCGGAGCGTTCGTTGCCGGCGTCGACCACCGCCGTCACGGCGGGCACGCGCGCCGCCCGCAGCCGCTCCAGCGCGGCGTGGGCGGCCGCGGTCGCGTACCCCTTGCCCCAGGCCGCGCGGGCCAGCCGCCAGCCGATCTCCATCTCCCCGGTCGGGCCCCAGTCGCGGGGCCGAGGGCTGCGCCCGCGAAGCCGATCGGCTCACCTGCCTCGTCCAGCAACGTCCACAGGCAGAAGCCCAGTTCGGCGTCGTGTCTGCGCTGCCGGGCGGTCAGCTCCTCGTACATGGAGAGTTCCGCGGGCTTGCCCCCGAGGAACTCCATGACCTCGCGGTCGTGGAAGAGGCGGTGCCAGGCGAAGGCGTCCTCGTGGGTGGGGACGCGCAGCCGCACCACGGGGAGGTGCGGGGCGGGCAGGGTCTCGGTCTGCTCGGTCACGTGTGGCCCTTCGGCTGGCTGGTCGGTACCGCCTCATAGACTGCCCATATCCCGTGCCGGTCGGCACATAGATTTCGAGCCTGGGGAGAACCCGCCGTGACCGAGCCCCTCTCCGAACACACAGCGGACGTCATCGTCGTCGGAGCCGGGCCCGCGGGTTCGACGACGGCGTACTACCTGGCGAAGGCCGGGCTCGACGTCCTCCTCCTGGAGAAGACCGCGTTCCCGCGCGAGAAGGTCTGCGGTGACGGGCTCACCCCGCGCGCCACCAAGCAGCTCGTCTCCATGGGCATCGACATCTCCGAAGAGGCGGGCTGGCTGCGCAACAAGGGCCTGCGCATCATCGGCGGCGGTGTGCGGCTCCAGCTGGACTGGCCCGAGCTGGCCTCGTACCCCGACTACGGCCTCGTACGGAAGCGCGACGACTTCGACGAGCAGCTCGCCCGGCAGGCACAGAAGGCGGGCGCCCGGCTGTACGAGCGGTGCAACGTGGGGGAGCCGGTCATCGACGACCGCACCGGCCGCATCACCGGCGTGCACGCCAAGCTCGGCGAGGAGAAGACCCCGGTCACCTTCCACGCCCCGCTGGTCGTCGCGGCCGACGGCAACTCCTCGCGCATCTCGCTGGCCATGGGGCTGCACCGCCGCGAGGACCGCCCGATGGGCGTCGCCGTGCGGACGTACTTCACCTCGCCCCGCCACGACGACGACTACCTGGAGTCCTGGCTGGAGCTGTGGGACCGCCGCGGACCCGGCGAGGACCGGCTCCTGCCCGGCTACGGCTGGATCTTCGGCATGGGCGACGGCACCTCCAACGTCGGCCTCGGCATCCTCAACTCCTCCAAGGCCTTCCGCGAGCTGGACTGGCGCGAGGTCCTCAAGGCGTGGTGCGCCTCGATGCCGGAGGACTGGGGGTACACCCCGGAGAACATGACGATGCCGATCCGCGGCGCGGCCCTGCCGATGGCCTTCAACCGCCAGCCGCACTACACCAAGGGCCTGCTCCTGGTGGGCGACGCGGGCGGCCTGGTCAACCCGTTCAACGGCGAGGGCATCGCGTACGCCATGGAGTCCGGCCAGATCGCGGCCGACGTCATCGTGCAGGCACACGCGCGTGCCACCCCGGCCCAGCGCGAACTGGCGCTCCAGAACTACCCGCAGACGCTCAAGGAGACCTACGGCGGCTACTACACGCTGGGCCGCGCCTTCGTGAAGCTCATCGGCAACCCCAAGGTCATGAAGATCGCCACGCAGCGCGGTCTGACCCACCCCATCCTGATGAAGTTCACGCTGAAGATGCTGGCCAACCTCACCGACCCGACGGGTGGCGACGCGATGGACCGCATCATCAACGGCCTGAGCAAGGTGGCGCCGAAGGCGTGAGCGGGGGGCGTCTCGCCCCAGGTCAGACCCTCATCGCCCGATTTGCCCACCCGCCGGAGGCAAGGCAGGCTGACGTCATGATTTTCATCGCCGTCAAGTTCACCGTCCGCCCCGAGCACGCCGACACCTGGCTGGAGCGGACCGCCGAATTCACCCGGGCCACGCGCGCCGAGCCCGGCAACCTCTTCTACGAGTGGTCGCGCAGCGTCGACGACCCCAACCAGTTCGTGCTCCTGGAGGCCTTCGCCTCGCCCGAGGCGGGCGCCGCGCACGTGAACTCCGACCACTTCAAGGCCGGCATGGAGACGATGTCCGAGGCGATCGCGGAGGTCCCGCAGATCATCAACACGGAGATCGAGGGCGACGACTGGTCGCGGATGGCGGAGCTGTCGCCGAAGAACAGCTAGCCGTTCGCCTCTGGAACGGCTGTACGGCCGCCTGAGGGCACGCCAAGGGCCGGAACCCCACCCGGGGGTTCGGCTTGGTACGTCGCTCTAAGGGGCCGTCAGAGGACGCGCACGGCGCCCGAGGCCGGGTAACCCGACAGGTCCTGGATGACAACGCCCTTGCTGGGGTTGGCGGCGTCCAGGTACTGGCCGTTACCGATGTACACACCGACGTGGTACGCGGAGCCGGCGCCGCCCCAGTAAAGGATGTCGCCCACCTGGATGTTGGAGAGCGCGACCGGCGTACCGGCGACCGACTGGTCCTGCGAGACGCGCGGAAGGTCCACGCCCGCCTGCTTGAACGCGGCCTGCACGAGGCTGGAGCAGTCCCAGGCGTTCGGACCCGAGGCACCCATCACGTACGCGTCGCCGAGCTGCGCCTTGAGGAAGCTGATGACCGTGCCGACGCTGCCGCTGGCCGGGGCGACCGAGTCGGAGGCGGTGGCGGCGGAGGCGCCGGAGCCGGAGCTAGAGGTCGACTGGGTGGAGAGCGTGGTGCGCTCGGTGGCGCGGGAGGCGCGCTCCGCCTCGGCCTTCTTCTTCGCGGCGGCCTCGGCCTTGCGCTTGGCCTCGGCCTTCTTCTCGGCCTGCGCCTGGTCTTCCTTGGCCTGCTTGGCGCCTTGGCGGCGGCGGCGTCCTGCTCGGCGCGCGACTCGTAGGTGTCGGCGGCCTGCTGGGTGGCGTCCGCCGACTGCGCGATCTGGGCGGTCAGATCGGCGGTCAGGGTGGGCATCTCGATGGTCTCGGACACCGGCTCGGCCGCGTTCGCCGTACCGGCCGCCGCGGCCACTGCCAGGGTGCTGAGGACGCCACCGGCAACTCCGGCCCGCAGGGCCATCTTGGAGGCGCTGCGACGGGGCTTCCGGTGGCTGGGTATGTGAGCGGTGTGGGACATGAGAACAACCGCTATCAGGGACACACGGTTCCCTTCAAGAAACGTGTGGTGCGCCACAGTTGCTGTTTCGGGCCCTGAATCCCGGGCGTGTCGCTCCTTATTGACGCCGTAACGGGCAATGCGGACACGGCCGATCACGCCTGTGATCAAGGGTTTTCTGAGATACGCCCGAATTGCTCCCGGACTACCACCGGTTGAGGCAGATGGCCAAGCCCGGTTGATTGGGGGGTGGGGGTGGTGTGGCACAGGTCACACGAGCCCTCGCGGGAAGCTCTCGGGGATCTCCCCGAGATCTCGCCGAGACCTCCCTGAGATCTCCCGTACTTTTCGGCTGCCCGTCAGGCGGCTCCCAAACCCTCTCCGCCTCCGGTCCGGCGGGGGCGCGCGCTCGTGAATCGGTGCACGCGTCCACATCTGTCCGCATCTCTGCCGCCAAAGTGTGAACGCAGGGCCTTTATCAAGTGATCACGTCCAGCGCCAATTTGCGTGCCGTGGCCACCTCTTGATAGAGCGCCACCCCTTCGACCAGCGATGACACGCCAAGATGTCACCTCTGGTGATCACTCAGGTGCTTCGCGTACGAAGATCACCGCTCATCCGACTTCATGATCCTTCGTCAGGTGGTGGAGATCACAAAGCCGTTGTCGCACCCCGTGTCGCAGATCACAGACCGCCGGGCATAAGATGCGGGGCAGTTGGGCTTGTGACCTGCTTCACATGTAAGCGATCTTCAGTGGGAGCCGGGGCTCGGTCCGACGTAACCGCCAACAGTCAGTGCCGACTGAGAGGAGCGAGGAGCGTGAACGCCTATGCGCCCATCCTCGTGCTGGGAGCCCTCGGGGCAGGCTTTGCGATCTTCTCCGTGGTCATGGCCACGCTTATCGGTCCAAAGCGGTACAACCGCGCGAAGCTAGAGGCCTACGAGTGCGGTATCGAGCCGACGCCGACGCCGGCCGGCGGTGGGCGATTCCCCATCAAGTACTACCTGACGGCGATGCTCTTCATCGTCTTCGACATCGAGATCGTCTTCCTCTACCCCTGGGCCGTCACCTTCGACGCGCTGGGGATTTTCGGGCTCGTGGAGATGCTGCTCTTCGTGCTCACCGTCTTCGTCGCGTACGCGTACGTATGGCGGCGGGGCGGCCTGGAATGGGACTAAAGGTCTGAGGGGCCAAAGAGCATGGGACTCGAAGAGAAACTGCCGAGCGGTTTTCTGCTGACCACCGTCGAACAAGCCGCGGGCTGGGTGCGCAAGTCATCCGTCTTCCCCGCCACGTTCGGCCTCGCGTGCTGCGCCATCGAGATGATGACGACGGGTGCGGGGCGGTACGACCTGGCGCGCTTCGGCATGGAGGTCTTCCGCGGCTCACCGCGCCAGGCGGATCTGATGATCGTGGCCGGCCGGGTGAGCCAGAAGATGGCGCCGGTGCTGCGACAGGTGTACGACCAGATGCCCAACCCCAAGTGGGTGATCTCCATGGGAGTGTGCGCCTCGTCGGGTGGGATGTTCAACAATTACGCGATTGTGCAGGGTGTGGACCATGTCGTCCCCGTTGACATCTATTTGCCTGGATGCCCGCCGCGGCCCGAGATGCTGATGGACGCGATTCTCAAGCTCCACCAGAAGATCCAGGGCGGCAAGCTCGGCGTGAACGCGGAGGAAGCGGCCCGCGAGGCGGAGGAGGCGGCCCTCAAGGCGCTCCCCACCATCGAGATGAAGGGGCTGCTGCGGTGAGCGACGCGCACGACAAGCACCCGAACGACAAGGGCCCGAACGACCAGGGCCCGAACGACAAGGGTGCCGACAAGAACCTGAACGGCAACGGCCTGCCCGCCCCGCGCGACGCGGCCGGCGAGGTCATCCGCGTACGCAAGGGCATGTTCGGCGCCGAGAACGGCGGCGACACCACCGGCTACGGCGGCCTCGTCCGGACCATCGCGCTGCCCGGCGCCTCCGCGCGCCCCTACGGCGGCTGGTTCGACGAGGTCGCGGACGAACTGGAAGGGGCCCTGGAGGAACAGGGCCTCCTCCCGGAGAACGCGATCGAGAAGACGGTCGTCGACCGCGGCGAGCTGACCTTCCACATCGCGCGCGAGCACCTCGTCCGGGTCGCCCAGACGCTGCGCGACGACCCGGCCCTGCGCTTCGAACTGTGCACGGGCGTCTCCGGCGTGCACTTCCTGGAGGACAAGGGCCGCGAGCTGCACGCCGTCTACCACCTGCGCTCGATCACCCACAACCGGCTGATCCGGCTCGAGGTCAGCGCCCCCGACGCCGATCCGCACGTCCCCTCGCTGGTCTCCGTCTATCCGACGAACGACTGGCACGAGCGCGAGACGTACGACTTCTTCGGGCTGATCTTCGACGGTCACCCGGCCCTGACGCGGATCATGATGCCGGACGACTGGCAGGGCTTCCCGCAGCGCAAGGACTACCCCCTCGGCGGCATCCCCGTCGAGTACAAGGGCGCCCAGATCCCGGCTCCGGACCAGCGGAGGTCGTACAGCTGATGTCTGCTTCTCACGCTTCCGCTTCCCACGCTTCCGCTCGGGAGACGACCGAAGGGACCGTATATACGGTCACCGGCGGCGACTGGGACGAAGTCGTCCAGTCCGCCGCGAAGGCCGACGACGAGCGCATCATCGTCAACATGGGGCCCCAGCACCCCTCCACACACGGCGTGCTCCGCCTGATCCTGGAGATCGAGGGCGAGACCGTCTCCGAGGCCCGCTGCGGCATCGGCTATCTGCACACGGGCATCGAGAAGAACCTCGAATACCGCACGTGGACGCAGGGCACGACGTTCGTCACGCGCATGGACTATCTGACGCCGTTCTTCAACGAGGCGGCGTACTGCCTCGGCGTCGAGAAGCTCCTCGGCATCGAGGACCAGATCCCCGACCGCGCCTCGGTCATCCGCGTGCTCCTCATGGAGCTCAACCGCCTCTCCTCGCACCTGGTGTGCATCGCCACCGGCGGCATGGAGCTGGGCGCGACCACGATCATGATCTACGGCTTCCGAGATCGTGAACTGATTCTCGACATCTACGAGTTGATCACCGGCCTGCGGATGAACCACGCGTACATCCGGCCCGGCGGACTCGCCCAGGACCTGCCGCCCGGCGCGGTGGACCAGATCCGCGAGTTCGTGAAGAAGATGAAGAAGAACCTCCCCGAGTACGACAAGCTCGCCACCGGGAACCCCATCTTCAAGGCCCGCATGCAGGACGTCGGCTACCTCGACCTCGCCGGCTGCATGGCGCTCGGCGCCACGGGCCCGGTCCTGCGCTCGGCGGGCCTCCCGCACGACCTGCGCAAGGCCCAGCCCTACTGCGGCTACGAGAACTACGACTTCGAGGTCCCGACCGCGGACACCTGCGACTCCTACGGCCGCTTCCTGATCCGCCTCGAAGAGATGCGCCAGTCGCTGCGCATCATCGAGCAGTGCCTGGACCGGCTCGCCCCGGGCCCGGTGATGGTCGCCGACAAGAAGATCGCCTGGCCCGCACAGCTGGCCCTCGGCCCGGACGGACTCGGCAACTCCCTCGACCACATCAAGAAGATCATGGGCACCTCCATGGAGGCCCTGATCCACCACTTCAAGCTGGTGACCGAGGGCTTCAGGGTCCCGGCCGGACAGGCGTACACCGCGGTCGAGTCGCCCAAGGGCGAACTCGGCGTGCACGTCGTCTCCGACGGCGGCACCCGCCCCTACCGGGTCCACTTCCGCGACCCGTCCTTCACCAACCTCCAGGCCATGGCAGCGATGTGCGAGGGCGGCCAGGTCGCCGACGTCATCGTCGCCGTCGCGTCCATCGACCCCGTGATGGGAGGCGTCGACCGGTGACCACCACTCCGTCAGAGAAGGCCGCGGGCGTCAGCCTGGGCATGCCCCAACTCCCCGCCCCCGACTACCCGGCCGACGTCCGGGCCCGGCTTGAGGCGGACGCCAAGGAGATCATCGCCCGCTACCCCGGCTCGCGGTCCGCGCTCCTGCCGCTGCTGCACCTGGTGCAGTCCGAGGAAGGCCACGTCACCCGCACCGGCATGCAGTTCTGCGCCGACGTGCTCGGCCTGACCACGGCCGAGGTCACCGCCGTCGCGACCTTCTACACCATGTACCGGCGCAAGCCCTCCGGTGACTACCAGGTCGGGGTGTGCACCAACACGCTCTGCGCGGTCATGGGCGGCGACGCGATCTTCGACGAACTCAAGCAGCACCTCGGCGTCGGCAACGACGAGACCACCGAGGACGGCAAGATCACGCTCGAACACATCGAGTGCAACGCGGCCTGCGACTTCGCCCCCGTGGTGATGGTCAACTGGGAGTTCTTCGACAACCAGACCCCTGAGTCCGCCAAGCAGCTCGTCGACGACCTGCGCGCGGGCGTGCCGGTCGAGCCCACCCGCGGCGCGCCCCTGTGCACGTACAAGGAGACCGCCCGCATCCTCGCCGGCTTCCCCGACGAGCGGCCCGGCGCCGTGGAGGCGAGCGGCGGCGCGGGCCCCGCCTCCCTGATCGGACTGCGCCTGGCCAAGGGCGAGGCGCCGCAGCGGCGCGTGGTCCACCCGCGCGCGGGAGGGCCGCAGGACGAAGGCCCCCACGCGGGCACACAGGACGCCGCCGAGCACCTCAGCTCGCACGACGCACCGCAGCAGACCTCGGCATCCGACCCGGCCCACCCGGCCGGACCGACCGCCGAGGAGGGGGAGTGATGACCTTGGCAGCCGAGATCGACCACGAGACGAGCCCGGAGAAGCTGCTCGCGCCGGTTCTCTCCGCCTTCTGGGACGAGGACAAGCCCTGGACGCTGGAGACCTACCGGCGCCACGACGGGTACGAAGGCCTGCGCAAGGCGCTCGCCATGGCGCCGGACGACCTCATCGCGTACGTGAAGGACTCGGGCCTGCGGGGCCGGGGCGGCGCCGGATTCCCCACCGGGATGAAGTGGCAGTTCATCCCGCAGGGAGACGGCAAACCGCACTATCTAGTTGTCAACGCCGACGAGTCGGAGCCGGGGACCTGCAAGGACATCCCGCTCCTCTTCGCGAACCCGCATTCCCTCATCGAGGGGATCGTGATCGCGTGCTACGCGATCCGGTCGTCGCATGCCTTCATCTATCTGCGGGGCGAGGTCGTCCCCGTGCTGCGCAGGCTGCACGAAGCCGTCCGCGAGGCCTATGCGGCGGGCTACCTCGGCAAGGACATCCTGGGCAGCGGACTCGATTTGGAACTCACCGTGCACGCGGGCGCGGGCGCGTACATCTGCGGTGAGGAGACCGCGCTGCTCGACTCGCTCGAAGGCCGCCGGGGCCAACCGCGACTGCGTCCCCCCTTCCCGGCCGTCGCGGGCCTTTACGCATGCCCCACTGTGGTGAACAACGTCGAGTCCATCGCGTCGGTTCCCGCGATCCTCCACCGCGGAAAAGACTGGTTCAAATCGATGGGCAGCGAGAAGTCCCCGGGCTTCACGCTCTACTCGCTCAGCGGCCACGTCACCAACCCCGGCCAGTACGAGGCCCCGCTCGGCATCACGCTGCGCCAGCTGCTCGACATGAGCGGCGGCATGCGGGCCGGGCACCGGCTCAAGTTCTGGACCCCCGGCGGCTCTTCGACGCCGATGTTCACCGACGAGCACCTCGACGTGCCCCTCGACTACGAGGGTGTGGGCGCCGCCGGTTCGATGCTCGGCACGAAGGCGCTCCAGTGCTTCGACGAGACGACGTGCGTCGTGCGCGCCGTGACGCGCTGGACCGAGTTCTACGCCCACGAGTCCTGCGGAAAGTGCACGCCCTGCCGTGAAGGGACCTACTGGCTGGTGCAGTTGCTCCGTGACATCGAGGCCGGCAAGGGCGTCATGGCCGACCTCGACAAGCTGAACGACATCGCCGACAACATCAACGGCAAGTCCTTCTGCGCCCTGGGCGACGGCGCGGCCTCGCCGATCTTCTCCTCGCTGAAGTACTTCCGGGAGGAGTACGAGCAGCACATCACCGGCGGGGGCTGCCCCTTCGACCCGGCCAAGTCGACTCTCTGGGCCGACCGGCCCGCTGGAAACGCGCAGGTGAACGCATGACAGTGACCACGAACAGCGCTCCCTCCGGGGGCGGGGAGGCGGCCGTCCCGCCGGAGGACCTCGTCTCGCTGACGATCGACGGCATCGAGATCAGCGTCCCCAAGGGCACGTTGGTGATCCGCGCCGCCGAACTCCTCGGCATCGAGATCCCCCGGTTCTGCGACCACCCGCTGCTCGACCCGGCGGGCGCCTGCCGCCAGTGCATCGTGGAGGTGGAGGGCCAGCGCAAGCCGATGGCGTCCTGCACCATCACCTGCACCGACGGCATGGTCGTGAAGTCGCAGCTGACTTCGCCGGTCGCCGAGAAGGCGCAGCGTGGCGTGATGGAGCTGCTGCTCATCAACCACCCGCTGGACTGCCCGGTGTGCGACAAGGGCGGCGAATGCCCTCTGCAGAACCAGGCGATGCAGGTCGGTGACCCGGACTCCCGCTTCGACGGCAAGAAGCGGACGTTCGAGAAGCCGGTGCCGATCTCCACGCAGGTGCTGCTCGACCGTGAGCGGTGCGTGCTGTGCGCGCGCTGCACCCGCTTCAGCAACCAGATCGCCGGCGACCCGATGATCGAGCTCATCGAGCGCGGCGCCCTCCAGCAGGTCGGCACCGGCGAGGGCGACCCCTTCGAGTCGTACTTCTCCGGGAACACCATCCAGATCTGCCCGGTCGGCGCGCTGACCTCGGCGGCGTACCGATTCCGCTCCCGCCCCTTCGACCTGGTGTCGACGCCGTCGGTGTGCGAGCACTGCTCGGGCGGCTGCGCGAGCCGCACCGACCACCGCCGCGGCAAGGTCATGCGGCGCCTCGCGCAGGAGGACCCCGAGGTCAACGAAGAGTGGATGTGCGACAAGGGACGCTTCGCCTTCCGTTACGCGCAGCGGCCCGACCGGCTCACCAACCCTCTGGTGCGCAACGCCGCGGGTGACCTGGAGCCCGCCAGCTGGCCCGAGGCCCTGGCGGTCGCGGCCCGCGGCCTGGCCGCCGCGCGCGGCCGGGCGGGCGTGCTGACCGGCGGCCGGCTCACCGTGGAGGACGCCTACGCGTACAGCAGCACGCGCGCGTGGCGCTCGACACGAACGACATCGACTTCCGCGCGCGCGTGCACAGCAGTGAGGAGGCCGACTTCCTCGCCGCACGCGTGGCCGGGCGGGGCCGGGACCTCGACGGGAGCGGCGTCACGTACACCTCCCTGGAGAAGGCGCCCGCCGTCCTGCTCGCCGGGTTCGAGTCCGAGGAGGAGGCGCCCGGCGTCTTCCTGCGGCTGCGCAAGGCCTGGCGCAAGCACGGCCAGCGCACCTTCTCCCTTGCGACGCACATGACCCGCGGCCTGGAGAAGGCGGGCGGCACGCTGCTGCCCGCGGCTCCCGGCACCGAGACGGAGTGGCTGGACGCGCTCGCCGCCGGGGTGGGGCTCGCGGACGACGCGGCCAGGGTCGCCGAGGCGCTGCGTACGCCCGGCGCGGTCATCGTCGTAGGGGAGCGGCTCGCGGCCGTGTCCGGCGGGCTCACCGCCGCCGTCCGCGCCGCCACCGCGACCGGCGCCCAGCTGGTGTGGATTCCGCGCAGGGCGGGGGAGCGGGCCGCCGTCGAGGTGCGGCGCGCTGCCGTCGCTGCTGCCCGGCGGTCGCCCGGCCACCGACCCGCGCGCGCGGGACGAGGTCGCGGCCGCCTGGGGCGTCGCCGAACTCCCGCACCGCTACGGCCGCGACACCGGCCAGATCATCGAGGCCGCCGCCACCGGCGAGCTGGGAGCGCTGCTCGTCGCCGGTGTCGAGGTCGCCGACCTGCGACCCGGCACGCGCGCTGAAGGCGTTCGAAGCGGTCGGCTTCCTGGTCTCGCTGGAGCTGCGGCCCAGCGAGGTGACGGAGCGGGCGGACGTCGTCCTTCCGGTGGCCGCGGTCGCGGAGAAGCCGGGCACCTTCCTCAACTGGGAAGGCAGGGCACGGATGTTCGACGCCGCGCTGAAGCCGGACCAGATGATCCGCAGGCTGGCGCCCACCGACGCGCGCGTGCTGCACATGCTGGCCGACGCCGGGGACGTCCACCTCGGCCTGCCCGACCTGGTGACGCTCCGCCGCGAGCTGGACCGGCTCGGCGGCTGGGACGGGCCGTACGCGGATGGGCCCCGCGAGACGGCGGCACAGCCGCCGCGGCCCGCCTCCGGTGAGGCGTGCTCGCCGGGCACCGGCTGCTGCTCGACCAGGCCGCCGCCAGGACGGCGACGAAGCGCTGGCCGGTACCCGGCACGCCGCGCACGCACGCGTGTCGGCCGCCACGGCCGCCGAGGCGGGTGTGAAGGACGGCGACCTCCTCGTGGTCACCGGCCCGGCCGGGTCGACCGCGCTGCCGCTCCAGGTCACGCCGATGCCGGACCGCGTGGTCTGGCTGCCGCTGAACTCGACCGGGGGAGGCGTCACTTCGGACACCGGCGCCCGCCCCGGCGACCTCGTCCGTATCGGCCCGGCGGTCCTGCCGGAGTCCACTGAGGCCCCGGAGGTGACGTCGTGACGCACACCGTGGTGCCGCTTGCGGCGGAAGACCTGTCCATGTTCGGCCGCGACCCCTGGTGGCTGATCGCCCTCAAGGCGGTCTTCTGCTTCGCGTTCCTGATGCTGACGGTTCTGTTCTCCATCGTGTGGGAGCGCAAGGTCGTCGCGTGGATGCAGCTGCGCATCGGCCCCAACCGGCACGGCCCCTGGGGCATGCTCCAGTCCCTCGCCGACGGCATCAAGCTGATGCTCAAGGAAGACGTGATCGTCAAGCGCGCGGACAAGGTGGTCTACGTCCTTGCCCCCGTCGTCGCGGCGATCCCGGCCTTCATGGCGATCGCGGTGATCCCCTTCGGGCCCGCGGGCAACGAAATCTCAATCTTCGGCCAGCGCACCACGATGCAACTCACCGACCTGCCGATCGCGATGCTCTACATCCTCGCGGTCGCCTCCGTCGGCATCTACGGCATCGTGCTGGCGGGGTGGAGTTCCGGCTCCACCTATCCGCTCCTCGGCGGCCTGCGCTCCTGCGCGCAGATGATCTCGTACGAGATCGCGATGGGCGCGGCCTTCGCCTCCGTCTTCCTCTACTCCGGGTCGATGTCGACCTCGGCGATCGTGGAGGCGCAGGCCGACCGCTGGTACGTGCTCCTGCTGCCGGTCTCGTTCCTGATCTACATCGTGACGATGATCGGTGAGACCAACCGCGCGCCGTTCGACATGCCGGAGTCCGAGGGCGACCTCGTCGGCGGCTTCAACACCGAGTACTCCTCCATCAAGTTCGCGCTGTTCATGCTCGCCGAGTACGTCAACATGGTCACCGTCTCGGCGGTCTCGGTCACGCTTTTCCTGGGCGGCTGGCGGGCCCCGTACCCGGTCAGTTCCTTCTGGGAGGGCGCGAACCACGGCTGGTGGCCGATGCTCTGGTTCGTGATCAAGGTCCAGCTGCTGCTGTTCTTCTTCATCTGGCTGCGCGGCACGCTGCCCCGCGTGCGCTACGACCAGCTGATGAAGCTCGGCTGGAAGGTCCTCATCCCGGTCTCGGTGCTCTGGCTGATGCTCGTCGCCACGGTCAGGGCGATGCGGAACGAGAACTACGACTTCACCTCGATCGCGCTCTACGTGGGCGGCGGGGTCATCGCGCTGCTGTTGCTCTCCGTGGTCGTCGACATCTTCCGCGACAAGCGGGAGAAGGAGGCCGTCGCCGAGGAGAAGCCGGTCGCCTTCGACCCGATGGCGGGCGGATTCCCCGTGCCACCGCTGCCCGGCCAGAGCCTGCCACCTGTTCCGCGTCGGCGGTCGCGCCAGGAGCGGGAGCTGATTGTCAGTGGTGGACCGGATACTCAAAGTGACGGAACTCGAAGTGACGGAAAGGAGGCGTCCGATGGCTGAGTCGAACAACGAATCACCGGCAGCACCGGGATCACCGGGATCGCCGGGGTCACCCCACGAGTCGAACCAATCGAAGCAGGGTTTCCAGAACCCCGTCGCGGGCTTCGGCGTGACCTTCAAGGCCATGTTCAAGAAGCGGCTCACCGAGCAGTATCCGGAGCAGCAGAAGATCACCGCTCCCCGCTTCCACGGCAGGCACCAGCTGAACCGCCATCCGGACGGCCTGGAGAAGTGCGTCGGCTGTGAGCTCTGCGCCTGGGCCTGTCCCGCGGACGCCATCTATGTGGAGGGCGCGGACAACACCGAAGAGGAGCGTTACTCCCCCGGCGAGCGGTACGGCCGCGTCTACCAGATCAACTACGCCCGCTGCATCCTGTGCGGCCTGTGCATCGAGGCGTGCCCCACGCGCGCGTTGACGATGACGAACGAGTTCGAGCTGGCCGACAGCAGCCGCGAGAGCCTCATCTACACCAAGGAGCAGCTGCTCGCCGGGCTCGAAGAGGGCATGGTCGACACCCCGCACTCGATCTTCCCCGGCATGGACGAGCAGGACTACTACCGGGGTCTGGTGACCGAGGCCGCTCCGGGGACGGTTCCGCAGGTGGCCCGCTCCAAGGGGGAGACGCCTCAGGAGGCGGCCTCCGACTTCGGGCCCGGCGAACCGGCGTCCGGGAAGGTGGTCGCCGGACCGGCCACCGGGAGAGCGGCCGGCGAATCGGCCACGGGGGAAGCGTCGGTCGACCCGGCCTCCGGGAAGACAGCCAAGGACCCGGCTTCCGGAAAGGTGGTCGGCCGATGACGCAGCTCGCCGCCTACACCACCTCCACCGGCGAGGCCGTCCAGTTCTGGGTGCTCGGCACGGTCGCCGTGATCGGCGCCCTGTGCACGATCCTCATGAAGAAGGCCGTGCACAGCGCGCTCTGCCTCGCCGGGACCATGATCGTCCTCGCGGTGTTCTACCTCGCCAACGGCGCGTACTTCCTCGGCATCGTCCAGATCGTCGTCTACACCGGCGCGATCATGATGCTCTTCCTCTTCGTGGTCATGCTCGTCGGCGTCACCGCCGCCGACTCCCTGAAGGAGACCATCAAGGGCCAGCGCTGGCTGGCGCTGCTGTGCGGACTCGGCTTCGCGGTGCTGCTCTTCGCGGGCATCGGGAACGCCTCGGTGACGCAGTTCAACGGCCTCGGCAAGGCGAACGCCGGCGGCAACGTGGAGGGTCTCGCGGCCCTCATCTTCACCAAGTACGTCTTCGCCTTCGAGATCACCGGCGCCCTGCTCATCACCGCCACGGTCGGCGCGATGGTGCTCACCCACCGCGAGCGCACGGAGCGGGCCAAGACCCAGCGCGAGCGGTCCGAGGAGCGCGTGCGCGCGGGCAAGCACCTGCCGCCCCTGCCCGCCCCCGGTGTCTACGCCCGGCACAACGCCGTGGACATCGCGGGCCTGTTGCCCGACGGCACCCCGTCCGAGCTGACGGTCAACAAGACGCTGCGCGAGCGCGGCCAGATCCGTGACGTCTCGACCGAGGCCCTGGACGACCTGCGGGCGCTGGAGCAGCGCTCCGCCGACCGTCTGGAGCGGCCGGACCTGCGCGGCACCGACATCGGGCGGACCGAGGAGGCGTCGAAGTGAACCCCGTCAACTACCTCTATCTCGCCGCCCTGTTGTTCGCGATCGGCGCGACCGGCGTGCTCATCAGGCGCAACGCGATCGTGGTGTTCATGTGCATCGAGCTGATGCTCAACGCCTGCAACCTCGCGTTCGTCGCCTTCTCCCGGATGCACGGCAACCTCGACGGCCAGATCATCGCCTTCTTCACAATGGTCGTCGCCGCCGCGGAGGTCGTGGTCGGGCTGGCGATCATCGTGTCGCTGTTCCGTTCCCGCCACTCGGCCTCGGTCGACGACGCCAGCCTGATGAAGCTGTGAGGGGCTGAAAGTGGAGAACCTGATCGCGCTGCTCGTCGCGGCGCCTCTGCTCGGAGCGGCCGTACTGCTGTGCGGCGGGCGGGCGTTGGACCGCGCGGGCCACTGGCTCGGCACGCTGCTCGCGGCCGCCTCCTTCGTCATCGCCGTGGTGCTCTTCACGGACATGCTGGGCAAGGGCGCCGAGGAGCGCACCCTGTCGCAGCACCTGTTCAGCTGGATTCCCGTGGAGGGCTTCCAGGCGGACGTCGCCTTCCAGCTCGACCAGCTGTCGATGACGTTCGTCCTGCTGATCTCCGGTGTCGGCACCCTGATCCACGTCTACTCCATCGGGTACATGGAGCACGACGAGCGGCGCCGCCGCTTCTTCGGCTACCTGAACCTCTTCCTCGCGGCGATGCTCCTGCTCGTCCTCGCCGACAACTACCTCCTGCTGTACGTCGGCTGGGAGGGCGTCGGCCTCGCCTCGTACCTCCTGATCGGCTTCTGGCAGCACAAGCCCAGCGCGGCGACCGCCGCGAAGAAGGCCTTCCTGGTCAACCGGGTCGGCGACGTGGGCCTCTCGATCGCGATCATGCTGATGTTCACCACCTTCGGGACGTTCGCCTTCGGGCCCGTCCTGGAGGCGACGGGACAGACCAGCGAGGGCAAGCTCACCGCCATCGGCCTGATGCTGCTGCTCGCCGCGTGCGGCAAGTCCGCACAGGTGCCGCTCCAGTCCTGGCTCGGCGACGCGATGGAGGGCCCGACCCCGGTCTCGGCCCTGATCCACGCCGCCACGATGGTGACCGCCGGCGTCTACTTGATCGTCCGCTCCGGAGCGATCTTCAACGGCGCGCCGGACGCCCAGCTCGTCGTCACGATCGTCGGAGCGGTCACGCTGCTGTTCGGTGCGATCGTCGGTTGCGCGAAGGACGACATCAAGAAGGCCCTCGCCGGGTCGACCATGTCCCAGATCGGCTACATGATCCTGGCCGCGGGCCTCGGCCCCATCGGCTACGTCTTTGCGATCATGCACCTGGTGACGCACGGCTTCTTCAAGGCCGGGCTCTTCCTCGGGGCCGGTTCGGTCATGCACGGCATGAACGACGAGGTCGACATGAGGAAGTACGGCGGCCTCAGGAAGTACATGCCGGTCACCTTCGTGACGTTCGGCCTCGGTTACCTGGCCATCATCGGCTTCCCCGGCCTGTCCGGCTTCTTCTCCAAGGACAAGATCATCGAAGCGGCCTTCGCCAAGGGCGGCACGGAGGGCTGGCTCCTCGGCTCGGTGGCGCTCCTGGGCGCGGCCATCACCGCGTACTACATGACGCGCGTGATGATCATGACGTTCTTCGGAGACAAGCGCTGGCAGCCGGATGCCGACGGACACGCACCGCACCCCCACGAGTCCCCGAAGTCCATGACGATCCCGATGATCGTGCTCGCCTTCGGGTCGGTCTTCGCGGGCGGCTTCTTCAGCATCGGTGATCGCTTCATGCACTGGCTGGAGCCGGTCACCCGTCACGACCACGGGAACTCCCCGCTCAGCGCCGCGACGGTCACGGGCGCCACCATGGTGGTCCTCGTCATCGGCGTCGCCCTGGCCTACGTCCAGTACGGGCGCCGGCCGGTGCCGGTCACCGCTCCGCGCGGCTCGCTGCTCACACGGGCCGCCCGCCGCGACCTCCTCCAGGACGACTTCAACCACGTCGTCCTGGTGCGCGGCGGCGAACACCTCACGCGCTCCCTGGTCTACGTCGACCACAGCCTGGTCGACGGCGTCGTCAACGGCACGGCGGCCTCCATGGGCGGCCTCTCCGGCCGCCTGCGCAAACTGCAGAACGGCTACGCCCGCTCCTACGCGGTCTCGATGTTCGGCGGCGCTGCGGTGCTCATCGCCGCGACCCTGCTGATGAGGGCGGTCTGATACCGATGTCCTTTCCTCTCCTGACAGCGACGGCGGCCCTGCCCGCGGTCGGCGCGATCGTCACGGCGGCCGTCCCGGCCGCCCGGCGGACCGCCGCCAAGTGGCTCGCGCTGCTCGTCTCGCTCGCCACCCTCGCGCTGGCCGTGACCGTGCTCGTGCGGTTCGACCCGGACGGCGACCGCTACCAACTGACCGAGTCCCGCGCGTGGATCGCCGACTTCGGGGTGCGGTACGAACTGGGGGTCGACGGCATCGGCGTCGCCCTCATCGGACTGACCGCGCTGCTGATCCCCTTCATCATCCTGGCGGGCTGGCACGACGCCGACCCTTCCCCAAGCTCTCAACTTCGTTCGAGCAGGGGAGGCCCCAATGAGACGAAAGCCCCCTACAAATGGCGGCCGACCCAGGGCTTCTTCGCCCTGATCCTGGCCGTCGAGGCGATGGTGATCATCTCCTTCGAGGCCACCGACGTCTTCCTCTTCTACATCTTCTTCGAAGCCATGCTCATCCCGATGTACTTCCTCATCGGCGGCTTCGGGGACCGTGCCCACGCGGGCAGCGACGAGAACGCCTCCGCGCAGCGCAGCTACGCGGCGGTGAAGTTCCTCCTCTACAACCTCGTCGGCGGCCTCATCATGCTGGCCGCGGTCATCGGGCTCTACGTGGTCGCGGGGAACTTCTCCCTCCAGGAGATCGCCGAGGCCCGGGCCAACGGCACGCTGGACATGGCGACCAACACCGAGCGGCTGCTCTTCCTCGGCTTCTTCTTCGCCTTCGCGGTGAAGGCGCCGCTGTGGCCGCTGCACACCTGGCTGCCGAACGCGATGGGCGAGGCCACGGCCCCGGTCGCGGTGCTGATCACGGCCGTGGTCGACAAGGTCGGTACGTTCGCGATGCTGCGGTTCTGCCTCGGGCTCTTCCCCGAGGCGAGCAAGTGGGCGACGCCGGTCATCCTCGTACTCGCGCTGATCAGCATCATCTACGGCGCGCTGCTCGCGGTCGGCCAGCGTGACATCAAGCGCCTGGTGGCGTACGCGTCGATCTCGCACTTCGGGTTCATCATCCTCGGCATCTTCGTGATGACCTCGCAGGGCCAGTCCGGCGCCACGCTCTACATGGTCAACCACGGCATCTCGACCGCCGCGCTGATGCTGGTGGCCGGCTTCCTGATCTCGCGGCGCGGCTCGCGTCTGATCGCCGACTACGGAGGAGTGCAGAAGGTCGCCCCGGTGCTCGCGGGCACCTTCCTGATCGGTGGTCTGGCCACGCTCTCGCTGCCCGGGCTCGCGCCCTTCGTGAGTGAGTTCCTGGTCCTGGTCGGCGCGTTCGCGCGCTACCCGGTGGTCGGGATCATCGCGACGGTCGGCATCGTGCTCGCGGCGCTCTACACCCTCGTCCTCTACCAGCGGACGATGACGGGTCCTGTGAAGCCCGAAGTGTCGGCCATGCCGGACCTGCGGGTGCGG
The DNA here is from genome assembly GCA_004010275.1 of Streptomyces huasconensis. Classification (GTDB taxonomy): domain Bacteria; phylum Actinomycetota; class Actinomycetes; order Streptomycetales; family Streptomycetaceae; genus Streptomyces; species Streptomyces huasconensis. The sequence continues at coordinate 16,529 of RBWT01000079.1, read as the reverse complement.
GAACTGGTCGTCGTGGCCCCGTTGATCGCCCTCCTGATCGGCCTCGGGGTCTACCCCAAGCCGCTCACCGAGCTGGTGAACCCGGCGGTCGAGCACACCATGTCCGACGTCCAGAAGAAGGACCCCCAGCCCGAGGTGGAGGCGGCCAAGTGAGCGCATCAGCCGTCCACAGCCTGTGGACAATGGCGGCGGACCCGGTCGACAAGATCGGCGCCCCCAAGATCGAGTATGGGCAGCTGTCGCCGACGTTGATCGTCATCGGCGCCGCCGTCGTCGGAGTGCTCATCGAAGCCTTCGTCCCGCGCAAGTCCCGTTACTACATCCAGCTCTTCGTCTCCGTCGTCGCCCTCGCCGCCGCCTTCGCCGCGGTGGTCGGGCTCGCGGCCCGCGGCTTCGGCACGACGAAGGCACAGATCGCGGCGATGGGCGCGATCGCCGTCGACGGACCGGCGCTCTTCCTCCAGGGCACCATCCTGCTGGCCGGGCTCGTCGCCGTCTTCACCTTCGCCGAGCGGCGGCTCGACCCCGTGGCGCACGGCAACCGCGTCGACTCGTTCGTCGCCCAGGCCGGGTCCGTACCCGGCAGTGAGGGCGAACAGGCCGCCACGAAGGCCGGGTTCACCACCACCGAGGTGTTCCCGCTGGCGCTCTTCGCCATCGGCGGCATGCTCGTCTTCCCCGCGGCCAACGACCTCCTGACGCTCTTCATCGCCCTGGAAGTCTTCTCCCTGCCGCTGTACCTGCTGTGCGCGCTCGCCCGCCGCAAGCGCCTGATGTCGCAGGAAGCCGCCGTCAAGTACTTCCTGCTCGGCGCGTTCGCCTCCGCGTTCACGCTCTTCGGCATCGCCCTCCTGTACGGGTACGCGGGCTCCGTGTCGTACGCGACGATCGCGAACGTCGTCGAGGGCAACGTCACGACCGTGGACCCGGCACTCGCCGACACCATGGGCAACGACGCGCTGCTGCTGATCGGCGTCGCGATGGTGGTGATGGGGCTGCTCTTCAAGGTGGGCGCGGTGCCGTTCCACATGTGGACCCCGGACGTGTACCAGGGTGCTCCGACGCCGGTCACCGGCTTCATGGCGGCCGCGACGAAGGTGGCCGCGTTCGGCGCCCTCCTGCGTCTGCTGTACGTGGTCCTGCCGGGCCTGCGCTGGGACTGGCGGCCGGTCATGTGGGGCATCGCGATCATCACGATGCTGGGCGGCGCGATCGTCGCGATCACCCAGACCGACATCAAGCGGCTCCTGGCGTACTCGTCCATCGCACACGCGGGCTTCATCCTCGCCGGTGTGATCGCCACCACTCCGGACGGTGTCTCCTCGGTCCTCTTCTACCTCGCCGCCTACTCCTTCGTGACGATCGGTGCCTTCGCCGTCGTCACGCTGGTCAGGGACGCGGGGGGCGAGGCCACGCACCTGTCGAAGTGGGCGGGGCTCGGGCGCAGGTCCCCGTTGGTCGCGGCCGTCTTCGCGGTCTTCCTGCTGGCCTTCGCGGGCATTCCGCTGACCTCCGGGTTCACCGGCAAGTTCGCGGTGTTCAAGGCGGCGGCGGAAGGCGGCGCGGGTGCGCTGGTCGTCGTCGGTGTGCTGTCGTCGGCGATCGCCGCGTTCTTCTACGTCCGGGTGATCGTGCTGATGTTCTTCAGCGAGCCGAAGGCGGACGGCCCGACGGTCGCCGTGCCCTCGCCACTGACGATGACGGCGATCGGTGTGGGCGTCGCGGTGACGCTGGTGCTCGGCGTGGCCCCGCAGTACTTCCTGGATCTCGCGGGACAGGCGGGGGTCTTCGTCCGATAGGTCGGCCTCCCCGGCACCGCCTTCCCTGGCCTCGAACGTATGTCGCGCCCGTACCCCGATCTGGGGGTGCCGGGCGGCGGCCTGTGGATAACTTCTCGGGCTGTCGGTGCGGGGCCCTATCGTGGAGGCAGTGGTCGGGGGAGTGACCGGAGCGGTGACCGAGGCAGGACGTACGGCGGGGGACAGAGCGATGGACGGGAACAGCGGTATGAGCGAGGTGACGGAGAGCGACGCGCTGCGGACGCTCCATCGCGTCTTCGGGTACGACGCCTTCCGAGGCGAGCAGGAGGCGATCATCGATCATGTGGTCGCCGGCGGGGACGCCGTCGTCCTCATGCCCACCGGCGGCGGAAAGTCCCTCTGCTATCAAATCCCCGCCCTGGTCAGGCCGGGCACGGGCATCGTGGTCTCGCCGCTGATCGCGCTCATGCAGGACCAGGTGGACGCGCTGCGGGCGCTCGGCGTGCGCGCCGGCTTCATCAACTCCACGCAGGACTTCGACGAGCGGCGCGTGATGGAGGCGGAGTTCCTCGCGGGGGAGCTGGACGTGCTCTATCTCGCCCCGGAGCGGCTGCGCCTGGACGCCACCCTGGACCTCCTGTCGCGGGGCAAGATCTCCGTCTTCGCCATCGACGAGGCGCACTGCGTGGCGCAGTGGGGCCACGACTTCCGGCCCGACTACCTCACGCTCTCCGTGCTCGGGCAGCGCTGGCCTGACGTGCCCCGCATCGCCCTGACGGCGACGGCCACGCACGCCACGCACCGGGAGATCACCGAGCGGCTCGGCATGCCGGACGCCAAGCACTTCGTGGCGAGCTTCGACCGGCCCAACATCCAGTACCGCATCGTGCCCAAGGCCGAGCCGAAGAAGCAGCTGCTGGCCTTCTTGAAGGAGGAGCACGCGGGCGACGCGGGCATCGTCTACTGCCTCTCGCGGAACTCCGTCGAGAAGACCGCCGAGTTCCTCTGCCGGAACGGCATCGAGGCCGTCCCGTACCACGCGGGTCTCGATGGCGGCACGCGCGCGGCGCACCAGTCCCGCTTCCTGCGCGAGGAGGGACTCGTCGTCTGCGCCACCATCGCGTTCGGCATGGGCATCGACAAGCCGGACGTCCGCTTCGTCGCCCACCTCGACCTGCCCAAGTCGGTCGAGGGGTACTACCAGGAGACGGGCCGCGCGGGCCGTGACGGCCTGCCCTCGACGGCCTGGATGGCGTACGGCCTCCAGGACGTCGTCCAGCAGCGGAAGATGATCCAGGGCAGTGAGGGCGACGAGGCGTTCCGGCGCCGCGCCGCCTCGCACCTGGACTCCATGCTGGCGCTCTGCGAGACCGCGCAGTGCCGCCGCGCCCAGCTCCTCACCTACTTCGGCCAGGAAGCGACGGCGCAGTCGTGCGGCAACTGCGACACGTGCCTGACCCCGCCCGAGACCTGGGACGGCACGGTGGCCGCTCAGAAGGTGCTCTCCGCGGTGGTGCGGCTCCAGCGGGAGCGCGGCCAGAAGTTCGGCGCGGGGCAGATCATCGACATCCTGCTCGGCAAGAAAACCGCGAAGGTCATCCAGTTCGACCACGACCAGCTCTCCGTCTTCGGCATCGGAGAGGAGCTGGCGGAGGCCGAATGGCGGGGTGTGATACGCCAGTTGCTGGCACAGGGCCTGCTCGCGGTCGAGGGGGAGTACGGCACGCTGGTGCTCACCGAGACGAGCGGGTCCGTGCTGGGCCGGGAGCGCGAGGTGCGGCTGCGCAAGGAGCCGAAGCGGGTCCCGGCGGCGCGGGCCGCCAGGGGTGAGCGCAAGGCGAAGTCGGCGGCGGCCGTCGCCGACCTGCCTCAGGAGGCCGTGCCGCTCTTCGAGGCGCTGCGCGCCTGGCGCGGGGCCCAGGCCAAGGAGCAGGGCGTCCCGGCGTATGTGATCTTCCATGACGCCACGCTGCGCGAGATCGCCGCGCTGCGGCCGACGTCCGTGGCGGACCTCGCGGGCATCAGCGGCGTGGGCGAGAAGAAGCGGGCGACGTACGGCGAGGGCGTGGTCGGGGTCGTCGCGGAGTTCGCGGGTGGGGGCGCCCCGGAGGGCGGGGCTGCCGGTGACTCGGCGGCGGGCCCGGCGGCTGCGGCGCGGGCAGCCGAGCCGCAGCTCAGTGACGACGTGGAGCCGGACTGGGGGGACGAGATGGAGCCGGACTGGACGTCGTGACGAGCGGCTTGGCCGCGGGGTGCGGCTGAGGGCACGGCCGCCTCACGTGGTTGCCGGGGGCGGCTAGGGACACGGTCTCGCCCGGCTGCGGGGCGCGGCCTGCTGCCTCACCCGGCGGCCGGGCGTTGCCGAGGGCACCCGGCTGTGGGCGCCGCCTTGCCCGGCCGCGGGGTTCCGCCCGAGGGCACTGACCCGTCCGGCGGCCGGGCGCGGCTGAGGGCACTGCCCCACCGGAGGGCACTGCCCCGTCCGGGAGGTTCGGCCCCGCCTCGCACCGGCCCGCCGCATAGGCGCCCCGCAGCCCGGCACTGCCTACCGCGCCGCCACGATCCGTCCCGTCACCTCGCCGAGGCCCACCCTCGTGCGCCCCGGGCCGGGGGCCCAGGCGGAGAGCGTGACCTCGTCGCCGTCCTCCAGGAACGTCCGCTTGCCGTCGGGGAGTTCGATGGGATCGCGGCCGTTCCAGGTGATCTCGATCAGGGAGCCGTACTGGCCGGCTGAGGGGCCGCTGACCGTGCCGGAGCCGTACAGGTCGCCGGTGCGCAGGGAGGCGCCGTTGACCGTCATGTGCGCGAGCTGCTGCGCCGCCGTCCAGTACACGGTGGAGAACGGCGGCTCGGAGATGACCTGGCCGTTGAGCGTGACGGTCATGCGCAGGTCGTAGCCGCCCGGTTCGTCGGCCGCGGACTCGGCGGAGTCGTCCAGGTAGGGCAGGAGCTGGTGCGTGCGCTCGGGAGGTGCGACCCGGGCCGCGTCCAGCGCTTCGAGGGGGGTGATCCACGCCGACACCGACGTGGCGAAGGACTTGCCGAGGAAGGGGCCGAGCGGGACGTACTCCCAGGCCTGGATGTCGCGCGCCGACCAGTCGTTGAGGAGGGTGAGGCCGAAGACGTGCTCGCGGAAGTCGGCGAGCGGGACGGGTGTGCCGTGTGTCGAGGGCGCGCCGACCACGAAGCCGACCTCCGCTTCGATGTCCAGGCGGGCCGAGGGGCCGAAGACGGGGGCCGTGTCGGTGGGTGCCTTGCGCTGGCCGCAGGGGCGCACCACGTCCGTCCCGGAGACCACGACGGTGCCGGACCGGCCGTGGTAACCGATGGGCAGGTGCTTCCAGTTGGGGGTCAGCGGGGTCGGCGAGTCCGGGCGGAACATCTTGCCCAGGTGCGTCGCGTGGTGCTCCGAGGCGTAGAAGTCGACGTAGTCCGCGACCTCGAACGGCAGGTGCAGGGTGACGTCGGAGAGGGGGTGGAGCAGGGGGCGTACGGAGTCCCGGTACGACGGGACCGTCACCCACGCGGTCAGGGCGCGCCGCACGTCGGACCAGGCGGTGCGGCCCGCGGAGAGCAGCGGGTTCAGCGTGGGCCGGGCGAGCAGCGAGACGTAGGGGGAGCCGAGCGCGGCGGCCGCGGCGCCCGCGTCCAGGACGTATGAGCCGAGCCGTACGCCGACCCTGCGCTGGTCGTCCCGCTCGCCGGGCAGGGAGAAGACGCCGTAGGGGAGGTTGTGCGGTCCGAAGGGGTCGCCCTCGGGCAGGCCGAAGGGATCACCGTCGGACGCGCCGAGGGGGTCGCCCCCGGGCCGGCCGTAGGAGTCGCTTCCGGGGAGGCCGGAGGAGTCACCGGCGGCCGGGTCGAGCGGGGTCTGCTCGGACATGCGTACCTGCCTCGCTTTCCATGGGGGTGTGCCACAGGGTGTGCCACACGTTACGTGTGGAGGCCCTCGTTACGGCAGTGCCCACAGAGCCTCGGCCGCATGACAGGACCACTGGGCGCCATGCCCAGACGGGGGCCCTGGTTGCGGGCAGGGCGCGGACGTACGGAACGGGCCTTCAGGGCCGTTGTGTTGGAACGTCAACTTCCACTTTCTGATGAACTGCATGCGGCTCCGCCGCCTCCCGCCCGCACCGGCCTTGCGAAGCCGCTTCCCGCATCGCTCAGGGTCCGTATTCTCTGGATCATGGCCGCTCCCCTCGCATATGCCCTCATCGCCACTGACCTGGACGGGACGCTGCTGCGCGGCGACGACACGGTGTCCGACCGGTCACGGAGGGCGTTGGCCGCCGTGAGCGGGGCGGGAGGGCGGCACTTGGTGGTGACAGGCCGGCCCGCGCCCCGGGTACGGCCCCTCTTCGACGACCTCGGGTACGACGGGCTCGCCGTCTGCGGGCAGGGCGCCCAGCTCTACGACGCCGGGGCGCACCGCATGGTGTGGTCCGTGACCCTCGACCGGGAGCTGGCCGAGGCCGCCCTCGGGAAGGTCGAGGCCGAGGTGGGGCAGGTCTTCGCGGCCGTCGACCAGGACGGCGTGGACGGCCTCACGCTCATCGAGCCGGGGTACGAGATGCCGCACCCCACGCTGCCCGCGATGCGTGTTCCCGAGCGCGACGTGCTGTGGGAGGCACCCATCAGCAAGGTGCTGCTGCGCCATCCGACGCTGGCTGATGACGAGTTGGCCGCGGTGGCGCGCGGCGTCGTGGGGTCGCTCGCGACGGTGACGATGTCCGGGCCGGGCACCGTGGAGCTTCAGCCGTGCGGGGTGACCAAGGCGACCGGGCTCGCGCTCGCCGCCGAGCGGCTCGGTCTGACGGCCGCCGACACGGTGGCCTTCGGGGACATGCCCAACGACATTCCGATGTTCCTGTGGGCGGCGCACGGAGTGGCCATGGCCAACGCGCACGAGGAACTCAAGGCGGTGGCCGACGCGTTGACTCTCTCGAACGAGGACGACGGTATCGCTGTCGTCCTCGAACGGATGATGGTGGGCGGGGTGGCTCCCGCCCCGCGGCGGGAACCCCTCACCCCGCCGTCCGCCTGATCCGCCGCTCCCAGGTGCGGTGGAAGACGACCTCGTCGCCGTGGCGGCAGATCACCTCGTCGGAGGTGTGGAAGTCCGCCGCGTCGCAGGTGATCTCCGAGCGCGTCTCCACCGAGACGTCCCAGCCGAGGTCGGGGCGGTGCAAGCGGATCGTCCAGTCGGAGCGGGTGCGGGCGCTCAGCGGGTCCTTCTCGTGGATCGTGTACGTCTCCAGGGCGTCCTCGGTGGACTCCAGGCCGTCGGGGTAGACACGCGTGCCGCCGTAGCGCGGGTCGACCTCCAGGCGCCACTCGCCCTTGGCGACATCGCGTACGACCAGACGTTCGGGGCGTTCCTCGTCGAGGGTCGCCGGGCAGGCCACGCCGAGCGGCTCGGAGTGCTCCGGGGGCTCGAAGGTGATCGCCGGGTCCAGGCCGCCCGCCCGCACCGGAAGCTCCAGCGAGCTGCCGAGCGGCTCCAGGGTGAAGCCCGCCGTGTCCGCCTGCGGCCAGATCCACGGCCAGTACGCGGAGGAGATCGCGAGGCGGATGCGGTGGCCCGGCGGGAAGGTGTGCCCGATGCCGTTGAGTTCGAAGGTCACGTCCTCGGTGACGCCGAGCGGCCAGGCGTCCGCGCGGTCCCTGCCGTGCCGGGCGGAGAGGTTCAGCACGCCGCGCGTGACCAGCGTGGACGAGCCGTCGGGCGCGATGTCGCACAGGCGTGCGATGGCCTGGCCGAAGGGCACGTCCATCCGCAGCCGCAGCGTCACCTTGGGGCGCCCGAGAATCCGTACCTCCGAATGAACCTCGAACTCGAAGCACGCCGATTTCGCGTCCTCGTCGCGCTGGTCGGGCGGCAGGTCGGCGTCGTTGCCGACCGGGCAGGAGCGGCCCGCGTCCAGGCCGGTCTGCTGCGGGGAGTTGACCAGCAGTGGGGAGCCCTGGAGGGCGTAGGCGGTCGGGGTGACGTTCGGGGACGGCCAGGCGGGGTCGCCGACCCAGCCGCCGCGCAGCTCGGGGTGGACCGTGGCCGGCGGGTGCGAGTCGCTGATCCAGGAGCGGAGCTTCGGCTCGGCCATGATGCCCGTGTCGACGCCCTTGAGATGGTGGTCCCACCAGCGCAGCGTCTCCTGGAGGAAGCCGATCGCCGGGCCCGGCGCCAGGCCCTGGTCCGGGTACTGGTGCGACCACGGGCCGATCAGACCCCGCACCTGGTCGTCGGGGAGATGTTCGACCAGGCGCAGGACCGTGTCGCGGTACGGGTCGTGCCAGCCGCCCACCGCGAGGACCGCGGCGCCGATCGCGGAGTAGTCCTCGCGGACGCTGCCGTGCCGCCAGTAGTCGTCGCGCGTCTGGTGGTCCAGCCAGGTGTGGATGAAGGGCTCGACGGCTTCCAGGCGCGTCAGCCACATGGCGCGCCACGCGTCGCCCACGTAGTACGGGTCCGGTGGGCGCGAGACGAAGGCGAGCATCGTCGCCGCCCACGCGTGCATGTCCACCGCGAGGACGGAACCACCCATGTAGTGCGCGTCGTTGTCATAACGGTCGTCCGCGGAGCAGACCGTGACGACCGCCTTGAGCGGCTCGGGCGCGAGGGCCGCGATCTGGAGGGAGTTGCAGCCGCCCCAGGAGATGCCGAACATGCCGACCTTCCCGGTCGACCAGTCCTGCGCGGCCAGCCAGTTCACCACCTCGACGCCGTCGGCCAGCTCCTGCGCCGAGTACTCGTCCGTGGGCAGGCCCTCGCTGTTGCCGTGGCCCCGGACGTCGACGCGTACGGAGGCGTAGCCATGACCGGCGTACCAGGGGTGGCGCTGCCGGTCGCGGGGCGCCGTCCAGTCGCTGAGGCGGTAGGGGAGGTATTCGAGGAGCACGGGCACGGGCTCCTCCTCGGTGACGGGACGCCACACGCGTGCGGAGAGCTTGGTGCCGTCGGCGAGGGGTACGCGGATGTCCTCGTGCGTCGTCTCGTACGGGAAGTCGGTCCGGATCTTCGGGTGCGTCGTCTTCGAGTGCGTCGTTCTTGGGTGCGTCGTCTTCGGGTCTGGCGTTTTCCGGTCTGTCGTCATGGGAGGAACCTCGGTGGGCGGCGCGGCTTCACGACAGATAGGACCCGGACGAGCACTCGGACCCGGTCCCAGTGCTGGTTCCGGCACCGGGTCCGCAGCGGCTCGTACTCGTCGGTAGTACGGGACAAAGTGTCTGTGCCCGGTCTTCGCCCGCATTTTAGTACAGGACGGTCTTGTCGGTCGTATGGGGTGATCAGGAACATACCGGTGGTGATCGCGGACCGCCCGGTCACCTCTGCACGGGCAGGTGCTCGCTGTGATCGAAAGGCGACCGGATACGCTGACTTGAGTGATGGCAGCGACACATCGACAAACCGTGTCATCGACCGAGATCCAATGATCGACCGAGTTCGCCATGTGATCGTCAGCAGACAGGAGAACCTCTCGTGACCGTCGTCGGGCCTTTTGGGCTGAGCGTGCGGGACCAGGCTCTCGAAGCCGATGTCCAGGCAGGGTTGGCGGCTGTCGAGGAGGGCCTTCTCGAGGCCACCAAGAGCGAGGTCCCGTTCATCACCGAGGCCGCCCAGCACCTCGTCCGGGCCGGGGGGAAGCGTTTCCGCCCGCTGCTCGTGATGCTCGCCTCCCAGTTCGGCGACCCCTACGCGCCGGGTGTCGTGCCCTCCGCCGTGGTCGTCGAGCTCACGCACCTCGCGACGCTCTACCACGACGACGTGATGGACGAGGCGGACGTGCGCCGCGGCGTGCCCAGCGCCAACCAGCGCTGGGGCAACTCCGTGGCCGTGCTCACCGGTGACTTCCTCTTCGCCCGCGCCTCGTACATCCTCGCCGACCTCGGCCCCGAGGCCGTCCGCATCCAGGCGGAGGCATTCGAACGCCTGGTCACCGGCCAGATCCTGGAGACCGCGGGGCCCAGCGAGGGTCGTGACCCGGTCGACCACTACCTCGACGTGCTCGGCGGCAAGACCGGTTCGCTGGTCGCCGTGGCGTGCCGGTTCGGCGCGATGATGTCGGGCGCCGACGAGACCGTCGTGGACGTCCTCACGCAGTACGGCGAGCGGCTCGGCGTCGCGTTCCAGCTCGCCGACGACGTGCTCGACATCGCCTCCGACTCCCACGAGTCCGGCAAGACCCCGGGCACCGATCTGCGCGAGGGCATCCCGACGCTGCCGGTCCTGCGTCTGCGGGAACGCGTCGAGCGGCTCGGCCTGCCCGAGGACATCGCCCTGAGCGAACTGCTCGACTCCGACCTCACCGATGACGCCCGCCACAGGGAGGCGCTCACCGGGCTGCGCGCCCACCCCGCTCTGGAGCAGGCCCGCCGGGACACGGTGCGGTACGCCGAGGAGGCGCGGGCCGCGCTGGCGCCGCTGCCGGAGTGCGACGCGAAGACCTCGCTGGTCGAACTCTGCGACCTGGTGGTGCACCGGGCGGGCTGAGGCCGGCACGCGGTACTTCGGTACGCGGCAGTCCCATACGCGGTACTCGAGTACGTCGTACTCCGGTACGTCGTACTCCGGTACGTCGTACTCCGGTACGCGGTACTGAGCCTCGGCGGCGTCACCCCCTACGGGTCGGGGGAGGCGCCGCCGCTTTTTGTCATCCCGTGGCAGTACGTCGAGTTGCGCCCGGGGTCTGACGCTTCTGCGCGGCGGATTTGGTCGGATGGACCTCAGTAAGGACACCACCACTCCTGACCAATTCGGGTGAGAATGGCGGCGCGGGGTGGACGCAGGCACGTACGCATGCATGGACGTAGGGCACGTACACACAGCACTACAGCTGGATACACGCACGTACAGCACGTACAGGCACGTACAGGAGAGCCGCCGCCGACCACGGAGGTAGGGCACACAATGGCACCGTACGAACCGGAACAGGACACCAGCGAAGTCGGGGAACTGCGCGTCGGGCGCCGCAAGGCGGCCCGTTACGTCGTCCCGGTCGCGGTGGCGGGGGTGGCGGCGGCGACCATCGGGCTCGTCCCGGCGCTCGCCACCTCGGGCGACCCGGATCTGCCGAAGGTCACCGCTCAGGAACTCATCGAGAAGATCGCCGCGTCGGACACGCAGCGGCTCTCCGGCAACGTGAAGATCAGCACGGATCTGGGCCTGCCGTCGATGGGTGGCATGGCGGGCGGCTTCGCGGGCGCCGGCGGTGGCGCCGACCGCGGCGACGGCGAGGGCGGCGGAGGCTCGGCCGCCGACCCCAAGAGCAAGCTGATGGAGCTGGCGTCCGGCACGCACACGCTGCGCGTCGCGGCCGACGGCCCCGACAAGCAGAAGGTGTCCGTCCTGGAGGACGCCGCCGAGTACAGCCTGATCCACAACGGCGACGAGGTGTGGGCGTACGACAGCGCGTCGAACGAGGCGTACCACGCGAAGGGCTTCCAGGTCTCGGGAGACAAGGGCCAGGCGGAGCCGCCGAAGGGCGTGCCCGCGACACCCAAGGACTTCGCCGAGCAGGCACTGAAGGCCGTCGACGACACGACGTCCGTGAAGGTCGACGGGACCGCACAGGTCGCGGGACGCGACGCGTACCGCCTGGTCGTCGAGCCGAAGCAGTCCGGGTCGACAGTCGGCCGGATCACGGTCGCCGTGGACGCGAAGACGGGTACGCCGCTCAAGTTCACGCTGACCCCGGCCTCCGGTGGCGCGGCGGTGATCGACGCGGGCTTCACGAAGGTCGACTTCGGCAAGCCGTCCGCGAGCACGTTCGATTTCGCGCCGCCCAAGGGCGCGAAGGTCACCGAGGCGACGAGCACGCGGCGGAGGGCCGTGACTTCAGGGACAAGGCGAAGGACGGCAAGGAGTTCAGGGACGAGGACCTGAACGACCTGAAGGTCATCGGCGAGGGCTGGACCGCCATAGCCGAGCTGCGGCTGCCGGGCGGCCAGGGCCTGCCGACGGCTGGTTCGGGTGACGTCCCGCCGGAGGCGCAGAAGCTGCTCGACTCGCTGGGCGACCAGGTCAACGGCAAGTTCGGCTCGGGCACGGTCTTCTCGACCCGCCTGATCAACGCCCTCATCACCGACGACGGCAAGGTCTACGCGGGCGCCGTCACGAAGGACGCCCTGGTGAAGGCGGCGAACGCGGCGCACTAGGCGTGGGACCGGAGCGGTGGGCCACGGTGGCGGCACCGTGGCCCGCGGCGACGGGCCGTTCCCCGGCACCGCCGAACCGTGCGCGTGCCGTAGCCGGGGCGGGCGGGCGAGAGGAGGAGACGGTGGGCGGAGAGGAGACGGTGAGCCGGGACGGGAAGGTGGGCGGGGACGGGAAGGTGGGCGGCCAGGAGACGGTGGGCGGCGAGCGGAAAGTGGGCGGCGAGGAGAAGGCGGGTGGCGAGGAGACGGTGGGCGGGCGTGGGTGGTCGGGCGGTGACTCACCGTCCCCGTACGTGATCGAGACGCGTGGGCTCACCAAGCGCTATGGCCGGCATCTCGCCGTCGACCGGCTGGACCTGACCGTCCCCGAAGGCAGCGTCTTCGGGTTCCTCGGGCCGAACGGCTCGGGCAAGACGACCACCATCCGCATGCTGATGGGCCTCATCGAGCCGACCTCGGGCACCGCGCGCGTCCTCGGCAACCCCATGCCGCGTGCCACGCGCACCGTCCTGCCGCACGTGGGCGCGCTGATCGAGGGCCCTGCCCTCTACGGCTTCCTGTCGGGCCGCGACAACCTCTTGCGGTACGACTCCGCCGACCCGGCCGCCGATCCCCGTACCCGGCGCAGGCGCGCCGAGGCTGCCCTGGACCGGGTGGGCCTGACCGCCGCCGCGGGCAAGAAGGCGAAGGCGTACTCACTCGGCATGAAACAGCGGCTCGGCCTCGCAGCCGCGCTGCTCCAGCCCCGCAGGCTGCTGGTCCTGGACGAACCGACGAACGGCCTCGACCCGCAGGGCATGCGCGAGATCCGCACGCTCGTGCGGGAGCTGGCACAGGAGGGCACGACCGTCTTCCTCTCCTCGCACCTCCTCGACGAGATCGAGCAGGTCTGCACCCACGCGGCCGTGATGACCCGGGGCCGCCTGATCACCCAGGGCCCGGTCGCCGAACTGGCGGCCGGCGCGCGCGGCAGGCTGGTCGTGACGACACCGGACCCGGGCGACGCGGCCCGCGTCCTGAAGGAGTGGGGCGTGGCGGATCTCGTCGTGACGCAGGACCGCGTGACGGGCGAGCCGCCGGGCAAGGACGCGTCCGGCCAGGACACGGAACTCGCGGATCTGAACGCCGCGCTGGTCGAGGCGGGCGTACGCGTCCGGGGCTTCGGTCTGGAACGGGCCTCGCTGGAGGACGCGTTCGTGGCGCTGACGGGGGAGGGCTTCGATGTCGCGGGCTGAGCCGTGGGATGTATCAGGGGCGGACGTGACCAAGGTGGACGTGGCCAAGGCGGGCGTACCCAAGGCGGACCTATCCAAGGTGGCCCCGGACAAGGGGGCCGTACCCAAGGCAGACGTAGGGAGGGAGCCGCGGCTGAGCTGGACTCTCGGGCTCTTCCGCAGCGAGCTCGCGATCACCTTCCGCCGTTGGCGGACCCTCGCGCTGCTCGGCGTGCTCGCCGCCGTGCCGGTTCTCGTCGGCGTCGCCGTCAGGATCGAGACCGGCGACGGCTCGACGATCGGCGGAGGCGGCGAGGGCGGCGGCCCCGCGTTCATCGCGCAGATCACCAACAACGGCCTGTTCCTGGTCTTCACCGCCCTCGCTGCGACGCTGCCGTTCTTCCTGCCGATGGCGGTCGGGGTCGTCGCCGGTGACGCCATCGCTGGTGAGGCGAGCGCGGGCACGCTGCGCTATCTGCTGGTGGCGCCCGCCGGCCGCACCCGCCTGCTCCTCGTCAAGTACGCGACCACGCTGACGTTCTGCCTGGTCGCGACCCTGGTCGTCGCCGTATCCGCGCTCGCGACGGGCGCGCTGCTCTTTCCGCTCGGCGAGGTCACCACGATCTCCGGCACCCGCATCGGCTTCGGCGAAGGGCTGTTGCGGGCCCTGCTCATCGCGCTCGTGGTGGCCGCGTCACTGATCGGCGTGGCGGCACTCGGCCTGTTCGTCTCGACGCTCACCAGCAGCGGCATCGCCGCGATGGCGACCACCGTCGGCCTGCTGATCACCGTGCAGATCCTCGACCAGATACCGCAACTGGACGCCCTCCACCCGTACTTCTTCTCCCACTACTGGCTGTCCTTCGCCGACCTGATGCGCGAGCCCGTCCAGTGGGACGACCTCATCAAGAACTTCCAGATGCAGGGGCTCTACGCGGCTGTCTTCGGCTCGGCGGCGTGGGCGCGGTTCGGGGCGAAGGACGTCATGGCGTAGCCCCGGGGGCGCCGCCCTCTGCCCTTACCGCCCTCAGTCCTTGTCGTACGGGTAGCGGGCGAGCGGCGGCTCCTGCGCGAAGAACGTCTTGGCGCGTGCCAGGGCCTCGGAGTCCTCCAGGACATGGCCGGGCCGGGTGCCGTTGCCGAGCAGGACGCCGCCGAAGCGCATCGGGAAGAAGGCGGCGGTGTGGTTCAACGTGCCGACCAGCGGGGCCGCGACCTCCTCCTCGCGGTGCGCGAGCGCCGTCACGCCCCACAGCGTGCGGCCCTTGAGGCTGTCCTTGAAGTCGATCTCCGGCGTCTCCAGCCACGCGTCCCAGTAGTCGAGGTACCGCTTGACGGTGGCCGACACCGAGTACCAGTACAGCGGCGACACGATGACGATGTCCGTGGCGTCGAGCGTGGCGTCCAGAAGCAGCGCCTCGTGGTTCCCCTCGGGGCGCGGGAGGGCGCGGGGCCGGGTGTCGTCGTGACGCAGGTCCTGGAAGTCGGGCAGTGGGTGATCGTCGAGGTGAATCCAGCGCTGTTCGACGTCCGGGGGCAACTGCTCGGCGGCCTTGCGGGCCAGGAGTTCGGTGTTGCCCTCGCGGCGGGCGCTGCCGACGACGAAGAGGAACTTGCGGGTCATAAGAGTCTCCCCCTGGAGGTGGCCCGGCGCGTGAGGCAGAGGCGCCGGGCTGACTGATCGCTGCCACAACTGCGTGCGCGTGCACTATATGCATGTGCATTCAGTCTCGTCCAGGGGTGTGGCCGCCGGCCGCGCAGTGCCCGGGGACGCCTGGCTTCAGGGGTGAGCGCCGCGTCGGAGGTGCGCGCCCCTCTTCAGGGGCGTACGTGGATGGCCCATCCGCGCATATACGTGTCGGGCACCGCGTGGCGGGGCCAGTCGCGGCCCACTCCGGGGGTGCTGCCCCGCGCATCACGAGGGCGGTGGGGCGGCGCGGATCGTCGAGTCCGCCGCCGGGGGCGCAGCCGGCGGTGTGGGCCAGGGGGATGACGGAGGTGTTGCCGTTCAGGAGGCAGGGCGCGGCGGTGCCGGGGCTCGTGCCGTTGCCGACGCCGTGCTGCTCCAGCGTCTCCGCGATCCGTGCCCAGTCGCGGCGGGCGTCCCCCTGGATCTTGGCATTGCCGTGCGCGAGGGCGGCCTGGACGGTGAGATGGCCGCCGAGTACGAGCGCGGGTACGACGACACCGACCCACCGGGGCCGGACCGCGCGCGCGAGGCCGAGCAGGGCGAGGATGCCCGATGGCCGCGGTGGGGGCGAACAGGGCATGGGTCGGGAGCAGGAAACGCGGGGTCGCGTAGGGGACGAGGACGAAGTACGGGAGGGCGATGGCCAGGCCTGTGGCTAGGGCGAGGAGGGCGTCGCGGAGCGGGGTTGCCGGGGCTGTGACGGGTGGTGGTGGCGGCGCGGCAGGCCTGGCTGGGGCCGTGGCGGATGGTGGTGGGGGCGCGGCAAGCCCGGCCGGCGCCGTGCCGGATGCGGGCGGCGGGGCGACAGGCCCGGGCTGGGTGGGGCGTGGGCCGGGCCCCGGCGCAGCCCCCCGTGCGGCGCAGGGCCCACAGGCCGGCCGCCACCAGGAGCGCCAGCAGTACCCACCACTCCGCCGCCACCGGCCGCACACTGTCGTTGCCGCAGGGGCGGCAGAGCAGCGGTCCGTCGATGACCGTGAGGTGGTGGACGAACGAGAGCAGCGGACGCAGATCGCCCTGCACCTCGCTCGCCTCCGTCAGCCGTTCGAGGAGCCCGCCGAAACGGACGTACGCCTCCACGGCCCAGGGCAGGGCGCCCGCCCCGAGCCCGACGAGCACCGCGAGGACGCGGCTTCGTCCGCGCCAGGCGGGGAACAGCAGGGCGGCGATGAGGAGCGGCAGCCCTATGGCGAAGCCGTCGTTGGGCCGCATCAGCGTGGCGAGGGCGATACCGGTGGCGATACCGGTGCAGGTCAGGAGGGACTGCCGTGGCCACAGGAAGAGCCCGACCGCGCCGACGGCGCCCATGGCCGTGTAGTGGTTGGGCATGGCCTCGTTCGCGTAGAAGAGCGTGATCCACAGGCTGCCGTACAGCGCGGCGGCGACGGGCGCCGCCCAGGGCCGGCGGGCCGCGCGCAACCAGGGGCGGAACCCCAGGTAGAGGGCGGCGGTCGCCAGCAGCGTCAGCCACACCCTGAGCAGCACGACGGAGTCGCTCCAGGTGGCCACCGCGATGAGGAACGGCACGCCGCGGGTCCGGGGGGCGCTGAACGGCGTGGCGGGCGCGTAGGGCGAATACCGGCTGGCGTAGACCAGCTCGTCCCAGCCGAGGGGCAGCGTGAGCGGCACGAGGACGCAGGACAGGAGGGCGAAGGCGCAGCAGACGGCGAGGAGGAGGCGGTGGCGAGGCGTTCGCGGTCGGGTCCGGGGCTG
>RBWT01000078.1 GCA_004010275.1 Streptomyces huasconensis | reverse complement strand
CCCGTCAGGGGCGCGGGGAACTGCGCGAGCAACCACGCGCAGCGGGCCCCGCACTCGCCATGTGGCCGTCGGGGGGCAGACGCGGCTGCGGGTTGTTTGTGGCTGGGCGCGCAGTTCCCCGCGCCCCTTCGGGGGCGTGGTTGGCGGGGCGCAAGGTGGGGCAGGGCGGGAAGCGACCCCCGGCCGTCCCGCACCCCACCTCCGACCGCCGGAAGCGCTACGCGTGAGCCCGCAGCCAGCGCAGGGCCGCCCCGGCCATGCCCGGAGCCTTGAGCAGTGGGCCCCCGTGGGCCGCGCCCCGGACCGTCCGTACCGTCACGTCCCGCAGCCCCGCCCGCCGCTGCGCGCCCGCGAGTTCCGTGGAGTGGGCGCGCGGCACGAAGTCACCCGCCGAGTGGATCAGGAGCAGCGGGGCGTCATCCGTACCGGACGCGTGTGTCCTGGCGGCCAAGTCGTCCCACCGCTCCCAGCAGCGCAGCCCGCCGAGATCCGGAGCGCACCCCGCGAGCCGCTCGGCGGCCCTCCGCAGCGCCCGCCGCTCGGCCGGGGCACCGGCCACGTCCCCGTCCGCCCACGCCCGGTAGGGGGAGGCCACCGGGGAGAGCGCCACGACCCCCCGTACCCGCGCACGCCCCTCCCCGTACGCACCGGCCTGCAAGGCCAGATGCCCGCCCGCCGACGAGCCGAGCACCAGCGGCCGTTCCCCCCGCTCCCGGTCCCCGACCCACCGCAGCGCCGCCAGCACGTCGTCACGCTGCGCGGGCCACGCCGCGTCCGACGTCAGCCGGTAGTCGGTGTCGTACACAGTGAAGCCGCGCTCCGCGAACCACCGGGCCCGGCCGCTCCAGTCCGTGTCCCGCGCCCACGAGCCCCCGTGCACGATCATCAGGGCGGGGCGGTGCGGGGACGGGTTTCCGTACACGGTGATGTTCTGGCGCGCGTGGGGCCCGTACGAGAAGAGTTTCCCGGACGGCGGCCGGGGGGCCGCTTCGGCGGCGGCGTGGGGCGAGAGCAGCGCCCCGCAGAGGGCGAGGGGCAGCAAGGTACGGCGCATGCGCCAGATGCTCCACCGGCGGACCCTCGGGAGCGCGCAGAAACGCGAAGGGCCACCGCACCGGGTGGTGTGGCGGCCCTTCGTTCGGTTCAGGCGTGGCCTGGACGGGCGTACGTCAGTTGACGGAGCCCATCAGCTGCTTGACCTTCTTGCGCGACGTCCAGATGCCGAAGCCCGCGATGACCGCGATGATCGCCTCGACGGCCACCGCCCCGGAGTTGTTGAGGTCGATGCCGAGCTGCGGCGAGGTCAGCAGACCCGTCACGGAGTCGCCCGCGGTGACCGCGAGGAACCAGACGCCCATCATTTGGGCGCTGTACTTCTCCGGCGCCATCTTCGTGGTGAGCGACAGGCCGACCGGGGAGAGGCACAGCTCGCCGACGGTCTGGATGAAGTAGATCGCGACCAGCCACATCGGGCTGACCCGGCCGCCGTTGTTGGCGGTGTCGATCAGCGGGATGAGGAAGACGGCGAAGGAGATGCCGATCAGCGTGAGGCTGGAGGCGAACTTGACCGCCGTGCTCGGCTCCTTGCCCCGCTTGTTCAGCCACAGCCACGCCGAGGCGACCACGGGGGCGAGCGCCATGATGAAGATCGGGTTCAGCGACTGGTACCAGGAGGTCGGGAAGTCGAACCCGAAGAGGTTGTTCGTCGTCGCCGTCTTGCCGAAGATCGACAGGGTCGAGCCGTTCTGGTCGTAGATCATCCAGAAGACGGCGGCGACCACGAAGAACCAGATGTAGCCGGACAGCTTCGACTGCTCCAGCTGCGACAGCTCCTTGTCGCGCTTCATGCGGGCGAGGACGGCGATCGGGATGAGCAGACCCGCGATGATCAGCGGCATCAGCGCCCAGTCGGCGAAGTTCCCGGTGACGCCCATCAGCGTGTAGAGCGCGGCGGCGACGATCAGCCAGATCAGACCGGTGCGCAGGGCGGAGGCGCGCTGCTCCGGCGTTGCGGGCTGCGAGATCACGCTGCTCTGTGCGCTCAGGTGGCGCGAGCCGAGCATGAACTGGGCGAGACCGAGGGCCATGCCGGCCGCGGCGAGCGCGAAGCCGAGGTGCCAGTTGACGCTCTCGCCGACCGTGCCGATGGAGAGCGGGGCGAGGAAGGCGCCGAGGTTGATGCCGATGTAGAAGAGCGTGAAGCCACCGTCGCGGCGCGGGTCCTTCGGACCGTCGTAGAGGTGGCCGACCATCACGGAGATGTTCGCCTTCAGCAGGCCGGAGCCGAGCGCGACGAGCGCGAGGCCGGCGAAGAAGGACGCCGAGTTCGGCAGCGCGAGGGTGATGTGGCCGAGGATGACGACGGAGGCACCGATGATGACCGTCTTGCGCGGACCCCAGAAGCGGTCGGCCATCCAGCCGCCCGGCAGGGCGAGCAGGTAGACCATCGACATGTAGACGGAGTAGATCGCCGTCGCCGTCGTGGCACTCATGTTCATGCCGCCGGGGGCGATCAGGTACAGCGGGAGAAGTGCCTTCATGCCGTAGAAGCTGTAGCGCTCCCACATCTCGGTCATGAACAGTGTGGCCAGTCCGCGGGGGTGGCCGAAGAAGGTCTTCTCGGGGCCAGGAGTACTGGCGGAGTCCTTCGTCAGGCTGGACGCCATGGGTCGATCCTCGTGGGTTCGGGACGCGCGGCAGGAGCGTGTGCGCGCCCGGTGGGGGGCGGTCGGCACCGGTGCCGCCTCGTCCAACCCCACGCCCGGGGGAGGTTCACACCCTGGTGGAGGGAGCGAGGGACGGCGACTCCGGGATCCACACCCTGGGCGCAACCTCGCGCGCAGGGCCCGACCACAGGTCATTCCTTTCAAGGCTGGCCGAAGCCGGCCCGCACATAAAAGAGACCTAAGGCGCGCACAGCGGGCCAAAGGTCCTTGAGTAGTGCATCAGGCGTTGGGTCACCATACGACACCACAGGGAGGCATATGGAAGGACTTGAGACATGGATCACAGGTTTGGCTGCAACCGGCGGCGCACATTCAAAGGTGTTTCCTAGTTTCGCGTCCTACAGCCGCAGGCCGTCGCCTCCGCTGTGCGATCACCGCACAGGCCTTGTCCACCGCGGACTACCATCACCTCATGACCCGTGTACTGCTCGCCGAGGACGACGCGTCCATCTCGGAGCCGCTGGCCCGCGCCCTGCGCAGGGAGGGTTACGAGGTCGAAGTGCGCGAGGACGGCCCGACCGCCCTCGACGCCGGACTCCAGGGCGGTGTCGATCTTGTCGTGCTCGACCTGGGGCTGCCCGGCATGGACGGCCTGGAGGTCGCCCGCCGGCTGCGCGCCGACGGGCTCACGGTGCCGATCCTGATCCTCACCGCGCGCGCCGACGAGGTGGACACCGTCGTCGGTCTGGACGCGGGCGCCGACGACTACGTGACCAAGCCGTTCCGCCTCGCCGAGCTGCTGGCCCGGGTGCGGGCCCTGCTGCGGCGCGGGGCCACGGAGCACAAGGAGGCGCCGTCCACGCACGGCGTGCGGATCGACGTGGAGTCGCACCGGGCCTGGATGGGCGAGGAGGAACTCCAGCTCACGGCAAAGGAGTTCGACCTGCTGCGGGTCCTCGTGCGCGACGCGGGCCGCGTCGTCACGCGCGACCAGCTGATGCGGGAGGTCTGGGACACGACGTGGTGGTCGTCCACCAAGACCCTGGACATGCACATCTCCTGGCTCCGCAAAAAACTGGGCGACGACGCGGCGAACCCGCGGTACATCGCGACGGTGCGGGGCGTGGGTTTCCGCTTCGAAAAGAGCTGACCCACACGTTTGGCGCCCCGTAAGGGGCGCGGGGAACTGCGCGATCAAGCGAGGACGCCCCGCACCCGCGCACGATACGGCGGCGGGCAGCCGCTCCGGCGGCTTTGACGCCACGCCGACCCACGCCGCTAGGGCCCCGTAAGGGGCGCGGGGAACGGCGCGAGCAACCAAAGACGCCCCGCACCCGCCCGCCAAACCGCCGGAGGCAGCCGCGTCTGCGAGGTCAGGACCGTCGGCCTCCGCGGACCGTCGTGGCTGGTCGCGCAGTTCCCCGCGCCCCTAAGGGCAGCGGGACCACCCCGCGGCCATTCCGCGCCCCCAGCCCGCTTCGATCCGCGACACTAAGCACATGCGTCGCCGACTGATCAACTCCACCCTCGCCGTCGTCCTCGTCGTGATCGCCGTCTTCGGCGTCAGCCTCGTCATCGTCGAGACGAGGACGATCAGCAGCAGCGCCCAGGAACGCGTGGACTCCGAGGCCATGCGCCTCGCCAGCATCGTCGACAGCCGGCTGATCAGCCAGGAGCGGATCAGCGCCGCCATCCTGCGCGACCAGGTCGCCACCGCCCGCTACGCCCGGATCGACCTGCCCGGCCGCCCCTCCATCGAGATCGGCAAGCGCCCCACCGGCGACGTGATCAGCGCCACCCGCCCCGGCGAGCAGGGCGAACAGGTCACCGTGCAGGAACCGAAGGACGCCGTCACCCGCGAGGTCGGCCGCACCCTGCTGATCATCGCCGCCGTCGCGCTGCTCGCGATCATCGCCGCGGTGCTCCTCGCCGTCCGCCAGGCCAACCGCCTGGCCTCCCCGCTCACCGACCTCGCCGAGACCGCCGAACGCCTCGGCTCCGGGGACTCCCGCCCACGCCACAAGCGGTACGGCGTACCGGAACTGGACCGCGTCGCCGACGTCCTGGACGCCTCCGCCGACCGCATCGGCCGCATGCTGACCGCCGAGCGGCGCCTGGCCGCCGATGCCTCCCACCAGCTGCGCACCCCGCTGACCGCCCTGTCCATGCGGCTGGAGGAGATCACCGTCACCGACGAGCTGGACACGGTGAAGGAGGAGGCGACGATCGCGCTGGCGCAGGTGGAGCGCCTCACCGACGTCGTGGAGCGGCTGCTCACCAACTCCCGCGACCCCCGCACCGGCTCCGCCGTCGCCTTCGACCTGGACGAGGTGATCAAGCAGCAGCTGGAGGAGTGGCGCCCCGCCTACCGCAGCGCGGGCCGCGCCATCGTCAGCTCGGGCAAGCGGCACCTGGAGGCGGTGGGCACGCCGGGCGCGGTCGCGCAGGTCCTGGCGGCCTTGATCGAGAACTCCCTGATGCACGGTGGCGGCACGGTCGCCCTGCGGACCCACGTCACCGGCAACCAGGCGGTCATCGAGGTCACGGACGAGGGCCCCGGCGTCCCGCCCGACCTCGGGGCGCGCATTTTCGAGCGGACGATCAGCGGCCGCAACTCCACGGGGATCGGCCTCGCCGTGGCCCGGGACCTCGCGGAGGCGGATGGCGGCCGCCTGGAGATGCTCCAGACGAAGCCGCCGGTCTTCGGCCTCTTCCTGTCGCGTACGCCGCTGTCGAAGACGGAGGCCGCGCACGAGACCGTGCGCTGAGCCGACGGAACGGCGTCAGCCGGCGCGCCGTACGACGGGCCGGTCGCGCTCGCGGTCCTGCTCCGGCCCCTGCCCCGGCTCCCGCGACTTCTCCAGGAACGATTCCGCATGCGCGACGGCCTCACGCACGGGCGGCGCCTTGAACACCCACGTGCGGTACGACCAGAAGCGGAAGAGCGTGGCGATGCCCATGCCGAGGAACTTGAAGAAGTTGGACTGGAGCCTGCCGTCCCAGCCGAACCAGTACGTCGCGGCGTAGAGCACGCCGTTCTCGATCACCAGGCCGACCGCGCTGAACAGCAGGAACAGCGTGAGTTCCTTGGTGCGGCCGCTCTTGTCGCGGTCCCGGTACGTGAAGTAACGGAACCCCACGTAGTTGAAGGCGATGGCGACGACGGTCGCGACCACGCTCGCGCGCACCACGTGCAGATCCGTGACGTGGCGTACGTAGTTGAAGACGGCGAAGTTGACCAGTGTCCCGACCGCTCCCACGGCCCCGAACTTGGCCACTTCGCGCCAGACCCTGTCCAGTCGTCCCCGAAGTGCGCCCCGTTCCGTCATGGTGGTCGCCCCAGCCCCCGTCGGTTCGTACCAGGGCGGTGTGCCCCGGCTCGTGTACATGCCGACGGATTGGTGATTCGGTCGTGTCGACCCAGCCATGCTAACCAGCGGGCCCTCCCGGCGCGCGCGGGCGTCCGAACACCGTGGCCCGCTGTGACGGGCTCCACTGTGACGGAAGGGGCCCGGGGGCCTCGCCCCCCCCCGGCGGTTCCCGGGTGCCCGGGAGCGGCCGATACCCTGGGGGTGTGACGTTCCCGGTAGTCGGCATGGTCGGCGGCGGTCAGCTCGCCCGCATGACCCACGAGGCGGGCATCCCCCTCGGCCTGAAATTCAAGCTCCTCAGTGACACCCCGCTGGATTCCGCGGCGCAGGTCGTCGGCGATGTCGTCATCGGCGACTATCGCGACCTGGACACGCTGCGTGACTTCGCGCGGGGCTGCGATGTGATCACCTTCGATCACGAACACGTACCCACCGAGCACCTCAGGGCCCTGGAGGCGGACGGCATCCCCGTCCGTCCGGGGCCCGACGCGTTGGTGCACGCCCAGGACAAGGGCGTGATGCGCGCGAAGCTCACGGAGATCGGCGTGCCCTGCCCGCGCCACCGGATCGTGAAGGACCCGGCCGACGTGGCCGCCTTCGCGGCCGAGGGCGCCTCGGACGGCGGCGACGGCTTCCCGGTCATCCTCAAGACGGTGCGCGGCGGATACGACGGGAAGGGGGTGTGGTTCGTGCGTTCCGTCGAGGACGCCGCGGAGCCCTTCCGGGCCGGCGTCCCGGTGCTCGCCGAGGAGAAGGTCGACTTCGTACGCGAACTGGCGGCGAACGTCGTCCGCTCGCCGCACGGCCAGGCCGTCGCCTACCCCGTCGTCGAGTCCCAGCAGGTCGACGGCGTGTGCGACACCGTGATCGCCCCGGCTCCCGGCCTCTCGGCGGAACTCGCTGGCCAGGCGCAGGAGTTGGCCCTCGGCGTCGCGCAGGAACTGGGCGTGGTCGGCCACCTCGCCGTCGAACTCTTCGAGACGGCCGACGGACGCATCCTGGTCAACGAACTGGCGATGCGCCCGCACAACTCCGGCCACTGGACGCAGGACGGCGCGATCACCTCGCAGTTCGCCAACCACGTGCGCGCCGTGCTCGACCTGCCGCTCGGCGACCCGCGCCCGCGCGCCAAGTGGACCGTCATGGCCAACGTCCTGGGCGGCGACTACCCCGACATGTACGCCGCGTACCTGCACTGCATGGCCCGCGACCCGCAGCTGAAGATCCACATGTACGGCAAGGACGTGAAGCCCGGCCGCAAGGTCGGCCATGTCAACACCTACGGCGACGACCTGGACGAGGTCCTCGACCGCGCCCGCCACGCAGCCGGCTACCTCAGAGGGACGATCACCGAATGACCTCTCCCCTTATCGGCATCGTCATGGGCTCCGACTCGGACTGGCCCGTGATGGAGGCCGCCGCCAAGGCCCTCGACGAGTTCGAGATCTCGTACGAGGTCGACGTCGTCTCCGCGCACCGCATGCCGCGCGAGATGATCGCGTACGGCGAGCAGGCCGCCGACCGCGGCCTGAAGGCGATCATCGCGGGCGCGGGCGGCGCCGCCCACCTGCCCGGCATGCTGGCGTCGGTGACGCCGCTGCCGGTGATCGGTGTCCCGGTCCCGCTGAAGTACCTGGACGGCATGGACAGCCTCCTGTCCATCGTGCAGATGCCCGCCGGCGTCCCGGTGGCCACCGTCTCGGTCGGTGGTGCGCGCAACGCCGGTCTGCTCGCCGCCCGGATGCTCGGGGCGCACGACGCCGAACTCCTGTCCCGTATGCGGGAGTTCCAGCAGGATCTGAACGACCAGGCGACGGAGAAGGGCAAGCGGCTGCGCACCAAGGTCGAGGGAGCGGGTTCCGGATTCGGCTTCGGTTCGGGAAAGTGAGCGCATGACATCCCTGGACGAAGCGCGCGCCCTCCTCGCCGACTTCCCGGTCGTCGACGGCCACAACGACCTGCCGTGGGCCCTCCGCGAGAAGGCGGGGTACGACCTCGACCGCCTCGACATCGCCACCGACCAGACCGGCCACCTGCACACCGACATCGCCCGGCTGCGCGCCGGCGGTGTCGGCGCGCAGTTCTGGTCGGTGTACGTCCGCACGGACCTGGCCGGTGACGCGGCGGTCAGCGCCACGCTCGAACAGATCGACTGCGTCGAGCAGTTGCTGGCCCGCCACCCGGCGGACCTGGCCCGCGCGCTGACGGCGGCGGACATGGAGAAGGCCCGCTCCGAGGGCCGCATCGCCTCCCTGATGGGCGCCGAGGGCGGTCACTCCATCAACAACTCCCTCGCCACGCTGCGGGCGCTGCACACGCTCGGCGTCCGCTACATGACGCTCACGCACAACGACAACATCGCGTGGGCGGACTCGGCGACGGACGAGCCGGGGGTGGGCGGCCTGTCGCCCTTCGGCCACGAGGTCGTACGCGAGATGAACCGCGTCGGCATGCTGGGCGACCTCCTCCAGGCGGCGGTCGACTGGACGGCGGCCGCCGACGAGAACATGCGCGCCCACGGCTTCCACCACCTCGACACGACCCCCGCGGCCATGAAGGTCCACGCGGCCTTCGAGGAGTCGACGCCGCGCCCGGTCGCCACCGTCACCACCGTCGCCGACCACCTCGACCACATGCGCGAGGTCGCGGGCGTCGACCACATCGGCATCGGCGGCGACTACGACGGCACGGCCTTCACGCCGGACGGCCTGGACGACGTCGCGGGCTACCCGAACCTCATCGCCGAGCTGCTGGACCGCGGCTGGTCGAAGGCCGACCTCGCCAAGCTGACCGGGCAGAACGCGGTACGGGTGCTGGGCGCCGCCGAGGACGTGGCGAGGGACGAACAGACCCGCAGGGGCCCGTCCGTCGCCACGCTGGAACAGCTGGACGGTTAGCCCCAGGCGCACCACGGCCCGAGCGGCCCCGCGTCACTTGTTCACTTCCGCCAGAACAGGTGGTGCGTCACGCCGCTCGGGCTGGGCACGACGTCCAGGTGGTACCGGTCGAGCAGCTCGTCCGGCGACTCCCACAGCCGTACGCCGGAACCGAGCCGCACCGGCGAGACCGCCACGTGCAGCGTGTCGACGAGGCCGCGTCGAGGAACTCCCGGATGGTGGTGGCCCCGCCGCCGAGCCGGACGTCCTTGCCGCCCGCGGCCTCCCGCGCCTGCGCGAGGACCGTGGCGGGGTCGCCGTCGACGAAGTGGAACGTCGTGTCGGAGAGCGTGAACGACGGCCGC
Source organism: Streptomyces huasconensis (assembly GCA_004010275.1). Classification (GTDB taxonomy): domain Bacteria; phylum Actinomycetota; class Actinomycetes; order Streptomycetales; family Streptomycetaceae; genus Streptomyces; species Streptomyces huasconensis. Next base: position 26,709 of record RBWT01000078.1, on the reverse strand, counting down.
TTGTGGTGGGTCATGACGAACACCGGGGTGTGGAACGGCGGCTCGTCGCCCCACCAGCCGCGCCACTCGTGGTCCGTCCAGGGGCCGCGCTGGGGCCCGAACTTGTTGCGCCCCATGATCTCGGCGCCGATGTTCCGCGCGAAGTCCCGCGTGAAGCAGTCGTCGAGACCGCGGCTGCCGCCCGGGTCGGTGCGGTTGGGCCAGCTCGCCGTGGCCCCCGCCCAGGCGAACATCTCCCCGGGCTCGGCGTGCCCGAACGGCCGCTCCAGGCTCTGCCCCTCACCGGCCCCGAACCCGTCGCTCGACACCGTGAAGTTCTGCACCCGCACCAGCTGTTCCGGCTGCTTCGGTCGTTCCTGTTCCATGTGTTCCTCCTGTGCCGTCGACAACAGGAGAGACCGCCGGGACCACGGAAACTCATCGCCGCGAACGGAAGCGTCTCCGTGGCCCCTGCGCCTTACGGCAGATTCCGCGCCATCACGATCCGCTGGACCTGGTTCGTGCCCTCGTAGAGTTGCGTGCTTTACAGGTCATACGGCGCTGACCTGCACGGACACCCCTCTTGGCGGAGTCCTCCCCAGCATTTCCCCATGATCGTCAGGAGTCTGCCCAGGTCTGCGCCGTACTGGCGGCAGCCTCCCCGACCGGTCGGAGGAGCGGCAGGCTCCGGGGAGGTTACGCGGTTTCCCGTTCCGTCAACCGTGATCGCTTGACCCGCGCGCCCTGGCCTCGGGAGCATCAACCCAGATGCGGGGGTACTGGCAGCACGGGAGAGGGGAACCCAGACCATGAAGGTCACCAAGCTGGTCAGCACGTGCGACCTCACGGACTGCCCGACGATCTACGCGACGGATCGCGGCACGCTCTTGGTTCAGGGGGAGATTCCGACCGACCACGGGCTTCAGATTCCCGCTCACGAAACCCTGGTCGAGATCCCGCTGGAACTGATCCAGAAGGCTATCCGTGACAACCTCATCTAGGACCCTTGGCGACCTCTTCGACACGTTCCAGCGCGAGGCGTTCCGGCTCGAAACCCTCGACGACTACAGCAAGTCGGGGAATGTCGACGCCTATCACGCGTTCCTGGCCGGGGAGCCGCAGCCGGACGACTACAACGCGGGCTGGGTCGAAAAACTCCGCTCACACACCGGAAAAGGGAAACGGGTCTACCGGGTTCACATTCTGCGTCGCCCGCTCACGGACTATCTTAGGTTCGAACTCGGGTGGGGGTACCAGAAGAGCATGTCCGGGGGTGAGGAGTTCTTTATTCTCGACATCACCGACAGGCCGAACCCCCTACAGAACGTACCTGACTTCTGGCTGTTCGACTCCAAGTCCGTGGCCGTGATGAATTACGACGGTGCCGGAAAGTACTTGGGCTCGGAAGTCCTGACAACGGAACGAACGGCTGCATTCGCCGGGCGCCGTGACGTGGCGCTCGCTCACGCGGAGCCGTTCACGGAGTGGTGGGCCAAGCACGGGGCGTGAACAGTGCACAGTTGGGGGCTGCGCTGCGGGCACTGCGCCAGGCATCCGGGAAGGAGGCCAAAGCAGTCGCCCGTGGCGCACTCATGTCTCCGTCCAAGCTCTCCAAGATTGAGAACGCGAAGCTGGCGCCCAGCGCGACGGACGTAGAGCGCGTCCTGATCGCCATCGGCGTATCCCCTGAAATCAAGGCCGAGTACACCGAAGCCGCTCGGGCGGCTGGCACAGAGACGACCGAGTGGCGGCTGCTGAAGAGAGTCGGAGTCCACAAGGGACAGCAGGAGGTCAAGGCCCTTGAAGCCCAGATGTCAGTGCTGCGGATGTTCCAACCGGCTCTGATTCCAGGTCTACTCCAAACTCCCGAGTACATTCGGGCCGTCCTGCAACGTCACAACCTCAGCGAGGACACCCTCAACCGCACGATCAGCGGCCGGTTGGAACGTCAAGCGATCCTCTACGACAGCACGAAATCTCTGCGGTTCATCATCACAGAACCCGTACTGCGGTGGCGACTCGTCCCGCCATCCATGATGGCTGCGCAGCTCGACCGGATCGTTTCCATGTCGCGCCTTTCTCACATCGACATCCGACTCATCCCGTTGAGTATTCAGCAGCACGACATCGCGAACCACTCGTTCGCGATCCGCGACAAGCGCATGGTTACCGTCGAAACGGTCCATGCCGAGGTACTCGTCACCGACCCACGGGACGTAGAAATCTACGCAGAGAAATTCCACGGGTTTGAACGGGTGGCTCTGTCAGGTGACGAAATGCGGAGTCTGGTCGAGGACATCCGGGACGACTTCTTGCGGGAACAGGAAACAGGCTAGAGCCGCATCCATCGCCCCGCCGAAGATGGCGCCATGGAGAGCGAAGAGAGAACTTCCGATCCTGCAACCCACACGGCAGCACGGGCGTGCCTGTCGGAGCCACCTCGCGAGCCGTCACCCAAACCCGGTTGCGCTGACTGCCTGTCCCTATCGGTAGAGCGCAAGAACGCCCGCTCCACGTTCGATTACAGCGCCGTATCAGACGCCAATGTACGGATGCGCCAGCACCACGCAGAGGTGCACGCGTCATGAGCAGGGGAACGGGCTCAAGGCTCTTCGCCGACCGACCCCTGATGACCATGCGGGTCTCTCGCGACTCAGGGCAGACCTGGGGGCCGGAGCAAGCCGTGGCCACGACGGACGATCTTCCGCCGCTGCTCACAAGCGCTTGGCCGCCATGCGCGTGCTGGTGCTGCACGGAACGCGGCCAAGGTTCCGGACGCTGAAGTCTCTCCCTCTCCTCCCTTGAACTCCCGCCTGGACTGGGCGGCGGCGGTCAGCCATGGCCGCGACTAGTTGAGCAGGAAGGTGCAGTAATGCTGAACGGAACCGACCTGTACGGGCTCGACATCGACGGGGCCTCGTTCGTGAAGGCGTGCAGCGGCCCCTGTACTGAGGGGTGCGTAACCCTGGCCCGAATCGGTGAGAACGCCTGGGCCCTGGGCGACAGCAAGCGGCCAGACGCACAGCCGCTGCGGTTCACCTCGGAGGAGCTGGACGCGGCGGGTATCGACCCGGCGCGCTTCGGCCTGAACGTCTGATCCTCCCCTCCCGTCAGCCGGGCCGGGTCCATCTCCCGTCCCTGGGCCCGTGCCCGGCTGGCATTTCTCGAAACGGGAACGACTCGTGCACCACCACGGCTATCTGTGGACCGGCCCGAAAGAACGCTTCGACAACGAGGCCCTTCGGCGGCCCCCGCACCCTGGGCCGCCCCCGGCCGGGAGTAGACCGGAGCTGATCCGCCGTTACGGTCCGCTGGGCCGACGCTGACTCCTCGTGCGGGGAAGTGGTCCCACGCAGTGTGAAGACTCCCAGAGTTAAGGAGGAGGCCAGGGTCAAGAGTTGAGAGGAACCCAAGAAGGTCTCTCACTGTGTATGTACGTGTCCTCTGGGCCGATTCAGGACACTCAGGCCGGCGGTGAGGTGCGGAGCACATGCTCCGGGGCGGAAATAATCTTCATGTGTCGTTGGAGTCCAACTCCACTTGCCTGGGCTGGTGCAGAACCCCCAAAGGCTCTGGGCCTGGTATCAGAAATGAGAGGAGGCCCCGACGGAGGGGCCCCCTTCTCACTACTATCTACGCTCTATGAGCTACTTACTACCTGCTACTAACTAAGTCCCCGCTGTACCGGGGAATTGGGGCCCCAGAGGGGTCACCTTGCTGCCAAGGTGACGAGGGATCTCCCCGAGGAGGTGTCTTGGTTTTTCGGGTTCGAACTTCCTGCGGTCGCCTGCCCCTTGGCGGATTGGTGTCCGTAACGGTGAGTACGTCGCCATGAGCCGACTTCGCCAGTGTCGGGTAATCCGCCAGGATGTCAGTTGGGACAGAGAGGCGCAGATTCGCCGTCCTGCCCTTCTTCCCGTGCTGAGTGAAGAACCCCAGCCGTGTCAGCACGTCCTGGCATCGCTTCCCTGGATGATCCTTGGTGTTGTAGCCGAGACGTTGAGCTATCTCCGTGTCCCGGTGCACATTGCTCCTGTCCGGCCGTTCACACACCGGAGTTGAACCAGGACCCAAAGCAAATGTTCCCGACGGAACTCTTCAGCCTGAGTGTCGACAATCCGCCCGGCCCGAAAGCATCAAGGCGTGCACGGCTCCATTCCTCCTTCACGTCGTAAGTGGCAGCGAGCAATCGGCGAGTCTTCGGCTCATTCACTCGGCCCCCTGCTCGTCCAGCCGCCGGTCAAGGTCGCTCGGTCGGCACCGGAGGGCCTGGCCCACCTTCCTGAATGACAGTCCCAAGGCCTTCCAATTGCCGTACACAAACGACCGGGGCTTGTTCAGGTAGTCGGCCACGTCGTCAACGGTCATCAGCTTCGTGCACATAGGTTCCCCTAAAAGAAAAGCCCCCAGTCGCCTGGGGGCCCATCAAGTACTGCTTCAGTAGTAGCGGACGTCAGGTCTGGTCATCATCAGAATTAACGAAGGCCGCAAGGACCTGCGTGGTTTTCTCGGTAAGTTCACCGCCAGCCTTGCCCGCAACTGTGGTCAGGTAGCCCTCTCTTCGCGCGCGCTTGAGATGGTCTTTCACGGTTTCGGGACGGCGGCCGATGAGCCGCGCCAGCCATGGGACGGGAGCCTGAGCACCCAGGTCGGCCATGGTCTTGTAAGTCGAGGCCAGCATGGCCAAGTACGGCTCTGACACACCTTCGTTGGTGAGCAACAGGCCCGCCGCCGAGCCCGCTTCCTCGACCTTCGCCGTCACCTCCTCCATGCCTTGCTGAAGCTCAGGCGCCTTCTCTGCCTGCTTCATGGCCGCCGCAAGGTCGAGCCTCCGCAGGACAGTCGTGGAGATGCCACGCGCCACGTCACGCCCGGCGGAGCCTTCCGCCGCCTCGACAGTGATCCGCTGCGGCCCTCCTGTGAGCGGTCCCGTCGGCCACCACATGCGGATTACCCAAGCCCCTTGCTCCTGGGTGATCTCGAACCCGCTCTCATTCGCTTCCACGCCTTCGAACGTACCACACAGGGTTAACCACCCTGTAGTGACAACCTAGGGTGGACGATGTGCAGACTGGATCACGCCGGGCAACCGGCACGACGCCGGGCCGTCCGTGCGTCATCGACAGAGGGGGCCGCCTCACTGGCAAGGGCATGGGTCGCGCGATCCAAGGACGACCCGAAGAAGTGGACGACGTTCTGGTACGACCCTGACGGGAAGCGGCAGAAGACGTTCGCCACCAAGACGCGGGCAGACGACCAACGCAAGCGCAAGGAACAGGAACTCGACGCCGGAACGTACCTCGACGATCGGTTGGGCAAGCAGCCGGTGACGGCCGTCTGGGAGCAGTGGACCAATCAAAGGAAGCTGGAGAACAGCACCAAGAAGCAGTACCGGTCCATCCTCAACACGACCATTGAGCCGTTCTTCAAGGCCCGTTCCAGCGTGTCCCTGAAGGTCGCTGACGTTGAGCAGTGGCTCTTGTGGATGGAGCAGGACCGGAAGCTGTCCGCCCGCACACGGCGTCAGCGGTTCTCGTTCTTCTCCGGGATGATGGACTGGGCTGTCGTCAACGAGATCGTCGGCCGGAACCCGTGCAAGAAGGTCAAGGGCGCGGGCAGCCGCGCCAAGGAGATCCGGGAGCAGAAGAGCACTGCACGGCGGCTCACGACGCGGGAAGTTCTGGCGATGCTGGATGCCGCTCCTCCGCGATACCGCGCGATGCTGTGGCTCATGGCCGGGTGCGGCCTGCGGCTGGGTGAGGCCATGGCGGTGTCCCGCGATCAGATCGACTTCAAGGCCGAGACGCTTCGCGTCGACTTCCAGATTGCGGAGGACGGAGACACCGAGTCGGGGAAGAACAGCGCGATCCAGCGTCGGCACATCAAGGCTCGTGATGAAGGTGAGCCAGGGCGGACCGTCCCGCTCCCGCCGAACGTCGCCTTCGAGCTACGGCGGCACATCAAGAACCACGGCGTATGGGGGCCGGAGCGGCTTCTCTTCCCCAACGTGACGCGGACCGGCTACCTCTACGCGTCGTACTTCTACCCGAAGATCTGGATGGAGGCTCTGGGCGAGGGACAGGTGAAGTACTGCAAGGCGCACTCACTCCGGCACTACTACGGGTCGCGGCTGCTGTACGCCGGAGTACCCGAGAACGACGTGGCCGACTGGATGGGCCACAGCAGTACGGACGTGCTGAGGGAGCACTACCACTACATCTTCGAAGGGGCCGAGCAGCGCGGCCGGGCCGCCATCGCAACGATGCTGACGCCCGGCGCCGACGACTCCACAGAGGCGTCAGAGGTCGCCTGATCCACTTATGACAACAGCCCCCGGCATGACGCCGGGGGCTGCTTTGTTTGTGCAGGTCAATGGCCGTTTTCAGCCCGGTATCCGCCCAGGATTCCCCCAGCGTGACGCCCAGAAACGGTCCAGATCGAGCCGCAACGGACAGAAAGCCAAGGATGCCCCTTCGGACCCTTGAGGCAGCCTGTGACCTGCAAAAACCCTGCTAGGGAAGGTTCCTAGCCATCACGATCCGCTGAACTTGATTCGTGCCCTCATAAATCTGCGTGATCTTGGCGTCGCGCATCATCCGCTCGACGGGGTAGTCACGGGTGTAGCCGTAGCCGCCGAGGAGCTGGACGGCGTCCGTGGTGACCTCCATCGCGACGTCCGAGGCGAAGCACTTGGCGGCCGCGCCCTGAAACGTCAGGTCCTTGTCGCCGCGCTCCGACTTGGCGGCCGCCGCGTACGTCAGCTGGCGGGCGGCCTCGATCTTCATCGCCATGTCGGCGAGCATGAACTGGATGCCCTGGAAGTCGGCGATCGGCTTGCCGAACTGCTTGCGCTCCTGGACGTAGCCCTTGGCGTAGTCCAGGGCGCCCTGGGCGATGCCGAGAGCCTGCGCCGCGATGGTGATGCGGGTGTGGTCCAGGGTCTTCATCGCGGTCGCGAAGCCGGTGCCCTCCTCGCCGATCATGCGGTCGGCGGGGATGCGGACGTTGTCGAGGTAGACCTCGCGGGTGGGGGAGCCCTTGATGCCGAGCTTCCTCTCCGGGGCGCCGAAGGAGACGCCCTCGTCGCCCTTCTCGACGACGAAGGCGCTGATGCCCTTGGAGCGCTTGGTCGGGTCGGTGACGGCCATGACCGTGTAGTACTCGGAGACGCCCGCGTTGGTGATCCAGCGCTTCACGCCGTTGAGGACGTAGCTGTCGCCGTCGCGGACGGCCTTCGTCTTCATGCCGGCCGCGTCCGAACCGGCGTCCGGCTCGCTCAGGCAGTACGAGAACATGCCCTCGCCCTTGGCGAGCGGCGTCATGTACCTCTTCTTCAGCTCCTCGGAGCCGGAGAGGATGACGGGCAGCGAGCCGAGCTTGTTCACGGCGGGGATGAGGGAGGAGCTGGCGCACACGCGCGCCACCTCCTCGATCACGATCACGGTCGCCAGGGCGTCGGCGCCCGCGCCGCCGTAGCTCTCGGGTACGTGGACGGCGTGCAGGTCGTTGGCCACGAGGGCGTCGAGGGCCTCCTGGGGGAAGCGGGCCTCCTCGTCCACCGCGGCGGCGAACGGCGCGATCTTCGCCTCGGCCAGCGAGCGGATCGCGTCCCGGAGCATGTCGTGCTCCTCGGACGGGCGGTACAGGTCGAAATCAGCCGATCCGGCCAAGGTCTCTCACGCTCCAAGGACGCTAATTACCGTTAAGTAACCCAAATTTTAGTGGTGTCGCCCGCGCAACGGATACGTGAGCTTGGCGACAGCCAAAAACGTGCCCGGTGAGAGGCCTGGATACGCCCGACTATGCTCGGTCACCGCACGGCAGCAGCAAGCCCCCGCAGAGCGTCTGGAGCACCACATGGCCCTCAAGATCACCGTGATCGGCACCGGCTATCTCGGCGCCACGCACGCCGCGGCCATGGCCGAACTCGGTTTCGAGGTCCTCGGTCTCGACGTGGTGGCCGAGAAGGTCGCCATGCTCCAGCGGGGCGAGGTGCCCATGTACGAGCCCGGCCTCGAAGAGCTGCTGCGCAAGCACGTCGCCGGCATCGAGGGCGCCAGCGGGCGGCTGCGCTTCACCACGGACCCGGCGGAGGCCGCCGACTTCGGTGACATCCACTTCATCTGCGTGAACACCCCGCAGAAGCACGGCGAGTACGCCTGCGACATGTCGTACGTCGACACCGCGCTGGAGTCCCTCGCCAAGCACCTCACCAAGGCCTCGCTGGTCGTCGGCAAGTCCACCGTGCCGGTCGGCAGCGCGGACCGGCTCGCCGCCCGCCTCGCCGAGCTGGCCCCGGCGGGCGACGAGGTCGAGCTGGCGTGGAACCCCGAGTTCCTGCGCGAGGGCTTCGCCGTGCAGGACACGCTGCACCCGGACCGCATCGTGGTCGGCGTACGCAGCGAGCGCGCCGAGAAGCTGCTCCGCGAGGTGTACGCGACGCCGATCGCCGAGGGCTCCCCCTTCGTCGTCACCGACTTTCCGACGGCGGAGCTGGTCAAGACCTCGGCCAACTCCTTCCTCGCCACGAAGATCTCCTTCATCAACGCCATGGCCGAGGTGTGCGAGGCCGCCGGCGGCGACGTCGTGCGGCTGGCGGAGGCCCTCGGGCACGACGACCGGATCGGCAAGAAGTTCCTGCGGGCCGGCATCGGCTTCGGCGGCGGCTGCCTGCCCAAGGACATCCGCGCGTTCATGGCGCGGGCGGGCGAGCTGGGCGCCGACCAGGCGCTGACGTTCCTGCGCGAGATCGACTCCATCAACATGCGCCGCCGCGGCCAGATGGTCGAGATGGCCCGCGAGGCGCTGGGCGGCGGCTCCTTCCTCGGCAAGCGGGTCGCGGTGCTCGGCGCCACGTTCAAGCCGGACTCCGACGACGTCCGCGACTCCCCGGCGCTGAATGTCGCCGGACAGATCCACCTCCAGGGCGGCCAGGTCACCGTGTACGACCCCAAGGGCATGGTGAACGCCCGCCGCCTCTTCCCCACGCTCGGCTACGCGGACACCGCGACGGACGCGGTGCGCGGCGCCGACGTCGTCCTGCACCTCACGGAGTGGCGCGAGTTCCGCGAGCTGGACCCGGCCGCGCTCGCCTCCGTGGCGACGACCCCGGTGATCCTCGACGGCCGCAACGCCCTCGATCCGCAGACCTGGCGGGCGGCGGGCTGGACCTACCGCGCCATGGGCAGGCCCGCGGCCTAGACGGGCGCGGGGGTCCCGCCGGAGGGGCTAGGGAGACGTGCCGGGTGCCGCCTTGCGCGCCCGGTACGCCCGCATCTTCGCGCGCGCCCCGCACACCCCCATGTCGCACCACCGGCTGCGCCCCGCCGGGCTGCGGTCGTAGTAGGCCCAGTGGCAGGTCACGGCCTCGCACGCCTTGAGGCGCAGCCACGTACCGGCGACGATCGCCTCCGCGATCGCCGCGGCCACCCGCGCGGTGAGCGCCGAGGCGTCCGCGGGGACGAGCGACGCGGCGCCCGTCGCGCCGTCCACCTCGACCAGCAGCGGGCCCCCCGCCAGCAGTTCACCCAGATCCCGTACCGGCCGGTGCGCCGGGTGTCCGGCGTGCGCGAGGCACGCGCCCGCAGGGACTCCCGCAGTGCGCGCGCCGCGTCCACGTCCTGCGGGCCGAGCCCGAAGGCGTCGCGCCCGGCCTCGGTGTCCAGGGTGTCCGCGCCGCTCTCCAGGTTCAGCGTGTTCACCAGCTCCTGGACCAGCGCGAGCCCTCCCGGCGCCGGCGCTCTGTCATTCATGGTTGCGACGTTACCTCCACTGCGGGAGCATGGAGTCACCGTTACCGGTTGCTCCGGTCTACCGGTAATCAACGACCTCCGGAGGAATCATGGCTCTCGCCAAGCTCGGCGTCGTCGTCCTCGACTGCCCCGACCCGCTCGCTCTCGCCGAGTTCTACGCCGCCGTGATCGGCGGCACCCCGGCCCCCGCCGACGAGACCTGGGTCGACCTCAAGGGGTACGAGGGCACCTCCCTGGCCTTCCAGAAGGCCCCCGGCCTCGTACCGCCGAAGTGGCCCGCGCCCGACGGCTCGCAGCAGTTCCACCTGGACCTCACGGTGGAAGACATGGACGCCGCCGAGAAGGAGGTCCTCGCACTCGGCGCCACCGTCCTCGACGCGGCCGACCGGGACCGCAGCTGGCGGGTTTACGCCGACCCGGCCGGGCACCCGTTCTGCCTCTGTGCCTGCTGAGAGGCCTGTCGCAAGGCCGTCGAGAAGGAGAAGCCATGACCGACCAGCACGACACCACCGCCCCCATCGCCCGGCTGCGCAACGTCGTCTTCGACTGCCCGCAACCGCGTGAACTGGCGGAGTTCTACGCCCAGATCATCGGCGGCACCATCGAGGGCGACGGCGACTGGGTCGACCTCGTGGCCCCGGGCCGCGTCAAGGTCTCGTTCCAGCGGGTGAGCGACCTGCGTCCGCCCGAGTGGCCCCGCGCCGACGCCAACGCCCAGCAGCTCCACCTGGACCTCGACGCCGGCCGCACCACCGAGGAGCTCGACGCCGCCGAGGAGAAGGTGCTCGCCCTCGGCGCGCGCCCCCTCGACGTGGACGACGACGGCGGCAAGCGGGACTTCCGCGTCTACGCCGACCCGGTCGGGCACCCGTTCTGCCTCTGCAAGATCCCCTGACCGTGACGGAAGACGGGGCCGCCGTGACGGAAGACGGCCCCGTCCCCGGCCCTGTCCCCGGTCAGCCGTCCAGACGCTCTATCCGCGCCGTCGACGCCGTCCTGCGCTCCCGCGTCGCCCGGGCCGTGAAGTCGGCGCCGCGCAGGGCCCGTTGGAAGTTGTCCCAGGTGAGCAGCCCCACGTCGGCCTCGGACCAGCCGCGCTCCAGGAGCTCCGCGACGAGCCGCGGATAGCCCGACGGGTCGGCGAGACCCTCCGGGTGCACCTCAGGCGTGTCGTACAGCCCCGAGATGGCGACGCACTCGGGACCCGCCACCCGGCGCACGTGATCGAGATGGTCCGCCACCTCGCGCAGCGAGGAACCCGTGCGGTCGGCGGCCAGCGGCACCATGCACAGGCCCTTCAGCGCACCCACCTCCGCGAGCAGCTCGTCCGAGAGGTTGTCCGGGTGGTCGCACAGCGCGCGGGCCCCGGAGCGGGTGAAGATCACCGGCGCCTTGGAGATGGCGAGCACCCGCCGCACGGTCGCCTCGGACGCGCCGGACAGGTCCGCGAGGACGCCCAGCCGGTTCATCTCGCGTACGACCTCCTCGCCGAACGCCGTGAGCCCGCCGCGCCCGCCCACGACGTGCCGCAAAGGGTCACCGCGCACAGCCCCAGGCTGCGCAGCCCGCGCAGGGCGCCCAGCGAGTCGCCGAGCGCGGTGCCGGTCGGGGCCGATCAGCGTGGCGATGCGGCCGCAGTTGCGGGCGTCGGTGGTCTCCGACGCGTCGCGGGCGAGCCGCAGCCACTCCGGATGGGTGTCGACGACGTGCTTCACCAGGTCGATCTGTTCGAGCGTCGTCCGCACGACCTGGTCGGCGCCGAGCCACTCGGGCACGTGCACGGACCACAGCTGCGCCCCGACCCGGCCCGCGCGCAGCCGCGGCAGGTCGCTCTCCAGGCCGCTGTCGCCCGTCTCGAAGTCGTACCAGGGCAGGTCGCGCAAGGTCCCCGGCAGACCGCTGTAGCCGTCGGCCATGGGGTGCGCGGCGAGCACGGCGTCGGCCCGCTCCAGCGGATCGGCGGCCTCGGCGGTCTCAGCGGTCTCGGCGGCCTCGGGTTCGCGGCCGGGCTCCCGCTCGGGAAGCGGCTCGGCGAGGGGGTCGGGCCGGGCGGGAGGCTGGTCCAGCTCCCCGGCCTCGGCGGCGGCGTTGATCTCGTCCTGCTGGTCTGCATGGCAGGGCTCCGGACGTCGGCGGTGGCAGTTCGGGACCACCGTGGCATGCCGGGGCCGGGGTTTCCCGCCGGGCGGGCCGTTCGGGGGACGGGGCCGCGCCCGGGCCTCGGGGGTCAGCCGGAGACCGTGACCTTCTCGTCGTTGTTCAACTGGTTGACGAGCTGCTTGACCTTCGCCTTGTCCCAGAGCAGGTTCCCGCCCGCCGTGCCCGCGAGCGGCATGTTCATCGACTTGCCGTCGCCGCCGGTGACGCCCTTCATCGCCCAGAACATGGACGCCACGTCCATCAGGCCCATGTCCTTGTCGACGATCAGGGTGTCCAGGCCCGCGCCCATCGTGGGGTAGAGCTTGAACGGGTTCAGGACCGTGCCGGGCGTCGCCGCCTGGTTCGCCAGGGCCGCGAGGAACTTCTGCTGGTTCTTCGTGCGGTCCAGGTCGCTGCCCGGCAGCGCGTAGCGGGTGCGGACGAAGGCGAGGGCCTGCTCGCCGTCGAGCGTCTGCTTGCCCGCCTCGAAGTCGGCGCCGGACTTCTTGTCCTTGAAGCCCTTGGGAATGTCCATCTCGACGCCGCCGACCGCGTCCACGATCTTCGCGAAGCCGCCGAAGCCGATCTCGGCGTAGTGGTCGATGCGCAGTCCGGTGTTGTACTCGACGGTCCGTACGAGCAGCTCGGGGCCGTCCTCCGCGTACGCGGCGTTCAGCTTCACCTGGCGGCCCTGGTTCGGGTAGAGCTTGCCGGACTCCGCGCCCTTGAAGGAGGGGATCGTGACGTTCGAGTCGCGGGGCAGCGAGATCATCGTGTTCCCGCCGTCGTCCGCGACGTGCAGGATCATCATCGAGTCCGTGCGCTTGCCCTCGGCCGAGCCGGTGTGGAGCCGCTTCTTGTCCTCGTCGGACATGCCCTCGCGGCTGTCGGAGCCCACGATCAGGTAGTTGGTGCCCGCGCCGCCCTCGGGCCGCTCGATGACCTTGGAGAGGTCGACCTCGCGCTTGAGCTTGCCGTCGGCCCAGAAGTACGTCGCCACGGACGTCACCAGCAGCACGGACACGAGGGTGATCGAGCCGATCTTGATGCGGCGCCGCCAGTTCGGCGCGGGACGCGGGCCGCGCGGCGGGCGTCCGGCGCCGCCCCGGCCACCGCCGGCCGCGGCGGGCTGGCCGTAGACCTGCCCGGTGTTGTAGCCGCTGTAGCCCTGGCCGTGGGCGCCCTGGCGCGGGGCGCGCGGCTCGAAGACCTCGTCGCGGCCGTCGCCGTACGGCTGTCCGTCCCCGCGCTGGTCCCCGTACCCGTCGTCGTACGCGGGCTGCTGCGGCACGCCGCCCGGCGGCGGACCCGCGGGGCGGCCGGTGCCGCCGCGCTGGACGTGCCCGCATCACGCGGGCGCCGTCGGGCTGAGGGTTCCCGCTGCCGCGGCCGTGGCCACGGCCGCCCGCCTGATCGTCTGGCCAATCGCTCATGTGGCTTAGTGTGCAGTGCGCGGGCGCGCGGCTCACAGGGCGGTCGGGATTTCGGGCCAGGGCTGTTGCAGAGCTGATGCAAAGCGGCCGGGGGCGGCTCGTTCGTACGCCCGGCATAGGGTGGAGGGCATGACAGATCAGGCCCCCCGTTCGGAAGCGGACATACCGGGCAAGCCGACCTCGGCGTCCCGCACCACGCTCAGCCACATCATGACCCACAACGACACCAACCTCCTCGGCACGGTGCACGGCGGCGTGATCATGAAACTCGTGGACGACGCGGCGGGGGCCGTCGCCGGACGCCACTCGGGCGGCCCCGCGGTCACCGCCTCCATGGACGAGATGGTCTTCCTTGAGCCGGTCAGAGTCGGAGACCTCGTTCATGTGAAAGCGCAGGTCAACTGGACCGGACGCAGCTCCATGGAGGTCGGCGTCCGGGTCCTGGCCGAGCGGTGGAACGAGTCCACGCCCGCCCAGCAGGTCGGCTCCGCCTACCTCGTCTTCGCCGCGGTCGACGCCGACGGCAAGCCCCGCACGGTCCCGCCGGTCCTCCCGGAGACCGACCGCGACCGCCGCCGCTACCAGGAGGCCCAGATCCGCCGCACGCACCGCCTCGCCCGGCGCCGCGCGATCAAGGAGCTGCGGGAGGCCCGCGCGGCGGAGGGCTTCGACGACTGAAGCCCCCCCCCCGCGGCACGGTGCCGGTCAGGGGCAGACGACCTGGTCCCCGGTGACCGCCCCGAACTCACCCTCCAGCTCGTCCTCCGCCCGCACCGGCCGCACCCCCTTGAAGTCCGCCCCCGCGATCACCTTCAGCACCGCCCCCTGCCCGTCGACGCTGCGCATCTCGCAGCCCGGCAGGGCCGTCGCCAGGGCCTTCGCGGAGCGGTCCCAGCGGGGGTCGTAGGCGACGACGGTCCGGGGCGCCGGCGCGTCCGCGCGGTCGGCACATTGCCCGGCAGGCCCGTCGTACGGAATCCGGTGGCCCGCAGCTGGGTGTCGACGCGCTTGCCGAGCCCCGGCACGGCCGTGCCGTTGTCCACCTGCACCTGGATCTGCTGGGGCGAGACGTCCACCAGCGTGACCCTGGGCTTGTTGCGGTGGGGGGCCAGCGGCCGGTCCTCGCGCAGCGCGTCGAACAGCTTCGGGGCCTTCGTCGGGTGCCACCGCAGCGTCGCGCCGATGCCCGGCAGCGTCTGCCCCTCGGCGCTGAGCGGCACAGTCGTGAACTCCGAGGACGACGGTGAGAAGCCCCGCATCGCCCGGCCGAGGTCCAGCATGTCGCTCGTGCCGAAGCCCTTGTCCGCCCGGACCGAGCCGAGCAGCGTCTGCGTCACGTCGCGGAACTTGACCGGATTCAGCAGGACGCCGCTGCTGGTCGCCTTCGCGATGAGCGCTGCCAGGAACCGCTGCTGGCGCCGCATCCGGCCGAGGTCGGAGGCCCCGTCGACGTACCGCGACCGCACGTACTGGAGCGCCTCGCCGCCGTTCATGGCGTGCGTGCCGACCGCGAGGTTCAGGCCCGTGTTGGAATCCTGGAGCGGCCTGGACGTGCAGATCTCCACGCCGCCGAGGACGTCCACGGTCTTGATGAAGCTGGTGAAGTCGACCTCCAGATAGTGGTCGATCTTGACCTTCGTCATGTGCTCGACGGTCCGCACCGTGAGGTTCGGCCCGCCCTCCGCGTACGCCGCGTTGATCTTGCTGGGGTGCGCGCGGTGCTTCTTGCCGCTGTTCTGGTCGGTGTGCGCGGGCAGCTCGGCGTAGGAGTCGCGCGGCAGGCTCACGACGCTGGCGCGGTCCCGGTCCTCCGAGATGTGCACGATCATGATCGTGTCCGTGCAGTGGCAGGGCGCGCCGCCGAGGCGGTACTTCGCCTTCTCCTCAGGAGTGATCTTGTCGCGGCCGTCGGTGCCGACGAGCAGGACGTTCATGCCGTTGCCCGAAGCGGGACGGTTCTTCATGTCCCGGAAGGCGTCGACCCGCTTGATCCCGGTGTCGAGACCGGTGACCACGGAGTGCCCGATGCCGGCCGCGACGAGCACCGCCACGGAGCACGCGGTCGCCATCCGCATGACCCAGCGCGGCCGCCGCTTCACGCGCCCGGCCGGCCGGCCTGCGGACGGTCCGCGGCCCCGCGGCTTCGGGCGGCGCGGCGCGGGAGCGGGGGAGCGGGGCGGTGTGGGCACGTGAGGGAACACCTCCGCGGAGACGGACCTGGCTCGGAGCGGGCGACGGGCAACGGGTGACGGGCGGCGGGGCTGCGGGCGACCCCAGAAACGTAAGCCCATACGAAATGCGGCCCGGGGTAGCGACCCGGACGGCGCGCGTCCGTGTCCCCCATTCGCGGTAACGTGGCGCGTGATGAACGCGAAGTCTGAGGCACTGCCTCCCGCCGTGTCCGTGATCATGCCCGTCCTCAACGAGGAACGGCACCTGCGCGAGGCCGTCCACGCGATCCTGCGTCAGGAGTACGCGGGTGAGATGGAGGTCGTGGTCGCGCTCGGCCCCTCCACCGACCGTACGGACGAGATCGCCGCCGAGCTGGTCCGCGAGGACCCGCGGGTGCACACGGTCCCGAACCCCACCGGGCGTACGCCGGCCGCGCTGAACGCCGCGATCAAGGCCTCACGTCACCCGATCGTGGTGCG
This sequence comes from Streptomyces huasconensis, assembly GCA_004010275.1. Classification (GTDB taxonomy): domain Bacteria; phylum Actinomycetota; class Actinomycetes; order Streptomycetales; family Streptomycetaceae; genus Streptomyces; species Streptomyces huasconensis. Next base: position 10,755 of record RBWT01000078.1, on the reverse strand, counting down.
CGTGGACGGCCACGCCGCGCTCTCGCCGGGCTACATCACGACCGCCGTCCGCCTCCTGGAGGAGACCGGCGCGGTGAACGTCGGCGGCATCATGCACGCCGAGGGCCAGAACGACTGGGAGCACGCGGTCGCCGCCGCCATGACGTCGAAGATCGGCGTGGGCAACGCCGCCTTCCACACCGGCGGCGCGGCCCAGCAGGCCGAGACGGTCTACCTCGGTGTCTTCCGCCGCGAGGCCCTTGAGCAACAGGGCGGGTACAACGAAGAGTTCATCCGCGCCCAGGACTGGGAGCTGAACTTCCGCATCCGCGAGGCCGGCGGCCTGATCTGGTTCTCGCCCGAGCTGAAGGTCTCCTACCGCCCGCGGCCGAGCGTGAAGGCCCTCGCCAAGCAGTACAAGGACTACGGCCGCTGGCGCCACGTCGTCGCCCGCTACCACGAGGGCTCCATCAACCTGCGCTACCTCGCCCCGCCGACCGCGGTCTGCGCGATCGCCGAGGCGTCGTGGTCGGCGCGGCGCTCACGCCGTGGGGCTTCGTGATCCCCGGCGGCTACCTCGCGGCGATCGTCGCGGGCTCTGTCCCCGCGGGCAAGGGCCTGCCGCTGAAGGCCCGCCTCCAGATCCCGGTGGCGCTCGCGACCATGCACATGTCGTGGGGCTGGGGCTTCCTCACCAGCCCCCGCTCGCTGGCCAGGAAGGTCATCGCCTCCCGCCGCCCGGCCGTCCTGGGGGAGACCCAGGAGGCCTGAGAGCCGTACACACGAAGGGGCCCGGCGCGCTGCCGGGCCCCTTCGCGCGTACGGGGGCGGCCACCCGCGTACAGGGACGGTTACCAGGTGAACTCCGGGTTCACCTTCATGCACGCCTTCTTGTCGGAGCCGCTGAGCGCGCCCGCCGAGTCCGGCGTCTTGTCGTCCTTCTTCTTGTGCTTGGGCGGTGCGTCGCCCTCGCGCCAGTCGGCGCCGACGACCAGTGTCACCCCGGAGACATCCGTCGACTTCTTCGCCGAACTCAGCGGCAGACCCAAGGACTTGGCGACCCGCTGGGCATCGCCCTCCAGGTCGACGCTGGGATAGCGGACGACCGTCTTGGCCTCGGTCAGCACCGTCGTCATGTCCGGCGTCGCCTTCTTGAAGCCCTTCGCGGCCAGGATCTGCGCCACCGCGCTCGCCCGGCCGCTGGCCGGGGGCTCGGTGACGGTGCGCGTGCCGTTCTGCACCTGCACCGCGATCCGGTCGTCCTCGGCGGCCGGGTCGTCCGACGCCTTCTCCTTGGCCGGCTTCTTCCGGCCCTTGCCGTCCAGCGGGATGTCGTCGCGGACCAGCCGGAAGAGCTGCTCCGCGTCGCCGGGCTTGGGGACGACGCGGGCGCCCACGTACTCGAACGGCATGGTCGTCATCGTCGTACGCGCGGGCGAGACCTTCTTGAGTTCGTTGCCGAGGTCGTACAGCTTCTTGACGGTGCCCAGGCCGTTGTCGACGTTCAGCGCCTTCGTCGCCTTGTCGGCGAGCTTGCGCAACTGGTTCGGGCTCGTCAGGCCGGTGTTCTCGCGGAGCTTGCGGACCAGCGCGTTCATGTACATGTGCTGGGCCTTGGCGCGGCCTATGTCGGTGCCGTCCTCGAAGCCGTAGCGGGTGCGCAGCCACTGGAGGGCCTGCTCGCCCTGGACCTCCGTGGTGCCCTTCCTCAGCTTCAGGCCCGAGCCCTTGCCCCGGCTGTCGCGCGAGTGGATGTTCTTGTCGACGCAGACCGGGACGCCGCCGATGGCGTCCGCCATGGAGACCACACCCGCGAAGTCGACCATCATGTAGTGGTCGATGTGGATGTTGGTCAGCTTCTCCCAGGTGGCGACGGTGCAGCCGGGACCGCCGCGGCCCAGCGACTCGTTGGTCATGGTGCGCGGGCCGGACTCGGGGTAGACCTTGCCGTCGTCGGGGTCCGTGCACTTGGGGATCGTCAGCAGCGTGTCCCGCGGCATGCTGATCACCGACATGTTGGAGCGGTCGGCCGACAGGTGCAGCAGCATCTGCACGTCGGCGAGCGGCGGCGCGCCGAAGGTGTCCTTGGCGCCGCCGAGCTTCTGGTTCTCCTTGGAGTCCCGCGCGTCCGAGCCGATCAGCAGGATGTTCAGCGGCGTCTGTCCCGCGGCGTTGGGCGTGGGCTCGGGGGCCCGGTGCTCGCCGAGGTTCAGGTCGTCCGTCTCGATGTTGGAGTTGAGGTGCTGGTAGTACAGGTAACCGCCGCCGGCCGTGCCGAGTATCAGGACCGACAGGACCGTCGCCGACCAGCGCAGGACGCGGCGCCTGCGGCGCGGCGGAGCGCCTCTGCCGCCCGAGCCGCGCCGGCGCCGGTGGCCGGGCTGCCGGCGGCTGCCGCCGGCGGGCACGGCCGCGCCCGACGACGGCTCTTTCGAGCCCTCGTCCCAGCCGTGATCACTTGCGTGCGGGGCGCGTGACCGCGCCCCCTCCTTACGCACGCTGTTCTGCCTCATCCCCAGCCCCTCCCCGCCCCGTTCCCGAACTGCGACCGCCGTGCGCGCCCTGGCGCATTGGTAGATGCCAAACGACCGCTTCAGGTCACTCGGCACACGTCACTTGGCACACACGGTCTTGTCGGCCTCGACCTTCTGGATGCCCTCCGGCGCCTTCTTCGGCGGGGCGATGGGCACCCCCGCGCCCGCGAAGTCGCCGCCGAGCGTCAGCTTCATGGCGGGGAGTCCCTGGGCGTTCTCCTCGCTCTTGCCCGGCTTCAGGGCGGCGGCGGGCAGCCCCATGATGGCGGCGAGCCGGCGGGCCTGGTCCGCCTGGTCGGGGCCGTACTCCAGGGTCGTCTTCTTGATGACCGCGGGCGCGTTCCCCTGCTGGCTGGACTTGAGCACGCCCTCGTTGTTCTGCAGCCACGTGAGAGTCGCCTGAGCGGCACCGGTCTTGCCGCTGCCGTTGAAGATGTCGACCCGCACGTCGGAGGGGTCGGCCTTGGGGCCCTTGAGGCGGGCGGCCACCGCGGCCTTCTCCTTCTTCTCCTTCTTCTTCACCGCGGTCAGCGACTGGTCGGCCCGCATCATCGCGAAGAGCGGGTCGGCCTTGGCCGGGTTGAGCACGACCGTGGTGTGGACCTTCTCGTTCGGGTTGTCGACGACCGGCACGGTGGCGAAGGTCAGGTTCTTCATGTCGAGCTTGCCGAGCTCCATGCCGAGGTCGCGCAGCTTCATGATGTCCGCGATCGTGGAGTCGACGGCGAGAGCCTTCGTGCCGGCCTCGGCCAGGTTGAACATCTTCTTCGGGTTGGTGAGCGTGTCGCTCGACTTCAGCTTGCGCATCAGCGAGCTGAGGAACTGCTGCTGCAACTCGATGCGGCTCAGGTCGCCGCCGTTGCCCACGGCGTGCCGGGTCCGCACGAACGCGAGCGCCTTCTCGCCCGCGAGCGTGTGTTCGCCCTTGGGCAGCTTCAGATGCGACTTGGGGTCGTCGATGTCCTTGGCGAGGCAGACGTCCACGCCGCCGACGGCGCTGGAGAGCGTCTTGACCGCGTTGAAGTCGGCCACCATGAAGTGGTCGAGTTTTATCCCCGTGATCTTCGTGACCGTACGCATCGTGCAGCTCGGCGTGCGCTCGTTCTGGCCGAGGCTCTCGTTGAACCGGGCGTTCTTCGTGCCCTGGATGACCTTCGTGCTGCCGTCCTCCATCGTGGTCGGGCAGTCCGGAATGTCCGTGATCATGTCGCGCGGGATGCTCAGCGCGGTCGCGTTCGTACGGTCCTTGGAGACGTGCAGCAGGATCGTGGTGTCCGCGTGGCCGGCGCTGCCCTCGTCGCCGTAGCCCTTGTTGCCGTCACCGCTGCGTTTGTCGGTGCCGACCACCAGGATGTTGATGGCCCGGTCCTTGCTGAAGCCGCCGGTGCCCGCGCCGTCGTCGTTGATCGACGTGATGTTGTCGTTGAGGTGCTGGTAGTACAGGTAACCGCCGACGCAGCCCGTGACGAGCAGGAACGCCAGGGTGCCGCCGGTCCACACCATGACCTTCTTGCCCGCGGACTTCTTCGGCTTCTGCTTGCGCCTGCCGCTGGTGGCCGGTTCCGGCTCCTTGACCCGGCGCCTGCGCTGGCCCGGCACCTCGCGGCGCTCGTCGCGCTCGCCGACGCGGACGCTGGCGGTCGCGCCCCGGCGTGGAGCGGCCCCGGCTCCCCTGGCGGGACGCGGCTCGGCGCGGCCCGGGGACCGTCGAGGGTCCTTGCCCTGTGGAGGGGCTCAGTCGCAGCTCGTAATCACCGGTGTCCGGGTTGAGCACCCACTGGTCTGCGGGGTCGATGTTCTCCGCCCGCCCACGGCCTTGCGCGTCCACGGTTGTTTGCGTCCTCCGTCGGGGCCACGCGGCGCCTCATCCCCCTCAAGAAGGCGCTCGGTCAGTCGTTCCAGCGGTGCGCGGCCGAGAGGGCCCGGCGCACCGGATCGCTCACACTATCCGCCCAGTTCAGCGCCGGACGACGCCGGTGACAAATTCCACTCCCCTACAACTGGGCAATCCGCCCAATTTCTCAGGGCGCGGTCGGTTTCCTTTGGGAATCGTTTTACTCGCAGGGCGTTCCGGCCGCCGTGTTGCCCCGGAATGTCGGCGCGGGAGACGGCGTATGTGAAGGATCGTCGGGCTTCGCGTCACTGTCCGAATGGCCCGGATTCCCCCGGTACGCCTGTTCCTGGCCGGGCGGCGACTCCCGGGGGCTCGCGGGCCGCTCGGGGACCACCGCGACCGGGCTGTCGGTGCGCAGCCGCGTGAAGAGCTGCTCCGCCGCCGGCTCGACGAGCTGGTCGCGGTTGACGTCGTACGTGTACGACTGTCGCGGGACGGTGAGGAACTGCACCCGTTCCGTGGGGATGTTGCGCATGCCGCGCACCAGTTCGTACAGGCCGCGCAGGCTGGCGAGCGCGGGGTCGGTGGTCAGCGACGACGTGGCCGCGTCGAGCACGGGGTAGAGCTTCGACGGGTTCAGCAGGACGTCGTTGCTCTGCACCTTGTTGACGAGCGCGCCGAGGAACCGCTGCTGGCGGTCCATCCGCTCGGTGTCGCTGCCGTTGCCGAGGCTCTTGCGGGCGCGCACGTACCCCAGCGCCTGTTCGCCGTCGAGGGTCTGGAGCCCCGGGGCGAGCCGCACATGCGCGTCATCGTCGTCGATCGGGGCCTTCAGGCAGACCTCCACCCCGTCCACCGCGTCGACCATGTCCTTGAACCCCGCGAAGTCCACGACCATGTGGTGGTCGACGCGGATTCTCGTGAGCTTCTCGACGGTACGGATCGTGCAGGCCGTCCCGCCCACCTCGAACGCCGAGTTGAACTGGGCGAACTGGGCCCGCGTCCGCGAGCCGTCCGGCCGTCGGCAGCCGGGGACGTCCACCATCAGGTCACGGGGGATCGACACGGCGGTCGCGCTCTGCCGGTCGGCGGCCAGATGCAGCAGGATCGTGGTGTCCGAACGCTGGGTGCCCCGGTCCCTGCCGTACTTGCGGTTGTCGCCGGCGCGGGTGTCGGAGCCGATCAGCAGGATGTTCTGCGCGTCGTGCACCAGCGGCGTCGGCCGCTCCCTCTCGTAGCGGGCGAGCTCGGCGGCGGCGTCGGTGTCCTTCGTGATGTTGCCGTTCAGCTTCTGGTACGCCGCCCATCCCGCACACCGCCCGCCCCGAGCACCAGCACGGCGGTCCCGAGCGCCACACCGCGCAGCCAGCGGCGCCGCCGGCGCACCACGCCCTCCCCGGTGGGGCTCGCCCCCGTCCCGGGTCCGTACGTGGCCTTGGGCTCCCATGCCGCGCCCGCGGTGTCGGTCACGTGTACGTCCACCCCTCACGGCTGCGTCGGTGCGTGCTGCGTCCCTTACGACCATGGCCCGCCACACCGCCAAGGGCCTCTGGGTCGGCGGCCCACGTAGGCCGAACGGGTGATCAGCAACACCACCCCACCGCCCCGAAGGGGCGCGGGGAACTGCGCGCTCAACCCCCACAACGCGGCAGGCGGAAACGGGGTTGGCGGCCGCACGGCGCCACTGCGTGCCTCCGGGCAGAGGCCAGCCGCCCCGAAGGGGCGCGGGGAACTGCGCGATCAAGCCCCCACAAACCGGCAGCCGAACACGCACGCCCCGGCCGTCACCTCACCGCACAGTGACAGTCACCCGCTCATCCAAGACCCGCTTCTCCAGCCCACCCTCCGCCAACCGATCAAGGTGCCGGCACAACACCACCGACCCACCCGCCGCAAGCCCCGCATACAACCCGGCACTGAGCCCTTCCCACGTCCCGTACGACAACCCGGACAGCACCCGGGAGCCGGCCGTGACGCCGAGCCGCTCGCCGTAACCCCGCGCCCGCTCCACCACCCCCGCCCCGCTCAGCTCCGCCCCGCCGACCGCGAGCGGCGGCGCGTCCGGGTCGACGGGAGCGTAGGGCGCGAACCGGTCGCCCTGGCTCGGCACCTCCACCGCGTAATCGGCGAAGCCACCGGCGGCTGCGGGAAACGCCCGCCGAGCGGCCGCAGCGCGAGCGCGACCCGCTCCCCGGCACAGGCACGCGCGGCGTCCAGCGTGTCCGGCCCGCTGACGACGAGATCCGCCGCGGCGGGGTCACCGCCCACGTCCGCGAGCACGCCCACCGACGAACAGGCGAGCAGCCACACGGCCGTCTGCCAGTGCGCGGGCAGCAACAGCACGGCCCGGTCACCGGGTTCGGCGGCGAGGTCGCCCTGCAGCAGATTGGCGGTCTTGGCCACCCAATTGGCGAAGGTGGCGACGGACAATTCCACGCGCTCACCCGTGGCGTCGTCGTAGAAGGTGACCAGAGGGCGGCCGGGGTCCGAGGCGAGCGCGGATCGCAGCAGGTCGGCAGGGGTGCGGTCGTTGACGTTCACGGGCGCAAGGGTACGCGGGCACCCGCACGGTGCCCGGCGTGGCGGGGGAGGGCGGACCACCGGTTCGGCCGCTCAGAGGCGACGGTCCGTCAATTCCCCGATGGACAGATATGTTCCGGTATGCCGACGATCAGACGTATGCGTGGATTCCTTGCTTCCTCGATCGGCGTCACCTACGCGGGCGTCCTGGCCCTGCCCCTCGCCCTGCCGTCATCCGGCGCCCGGGCCGCGACCTCCGCCGCCCCGCCACCCGCGGCGCCGCCCGCCGCCCCGCCCGCTGCCGAGGGCATCCCCGGCAGCACCCAGTCGCTGCCCCTCGCCCCGCTCGCCACCGACCGCTCGTCCGGCCCGAACGAGCGCGAACAGGGCCTGACCCGACGGGACGTCCGCCCGTTCGCCCTGGTGGGGGTGGTCTGGGACGACCCGTCCGACGAACTGCACGGCACCGTCCAGGTCCGCACCCGGGCCAGCGGCACCACCACCTGGTCCGGCTGGCAGAGCGTGGAGACGCACAACCACGAACACGCGGCCGACCCGGAGACCCTGGAGCGCGGCACCGGCAAGGTCCGCGGGTCCACCGCCCCCCTGTGGGTCGGCGACTCCGACGGCGTGGAGGTCCGCGTACGGGCGGAGTCCGAGCGCCGCGGCGACCGGGACCGAGCCGGCGGCCTGCTCCCCGAGGGCCTGCGCCTCGAACTGGTCGACCCCGGCGACGAGCCGCCGCCGCGCGGCGGCCAGACCGAAGCGCCGCGCCTGACCCCCGCGATGACCGCCGAGTCGGAGGCCGTCGCGGCCGTCAACGCGGACCTCGCCCCGATGGAGGCCGACGCGATCCCGGAGCTGACGAAGCAGCAGACGGAGGACGAACTGCTCGCCGCCCGCGCGCGACCCCGCGGCCGCGGCCGGCCAGGCACGGCCCTACATCGGGCCGCGCCCGCGCATCATCACGCGCAAGGGCTGGGGCGCGGACGAGCGGATTCGCGAGAAGGACTTCGCGTACACGCAGACGGTGAAGGCCGCCTTCGTCCACCACAGCGCGTCCGGCAACAATTACCGCTGCTCACAGGCCGGGTCCGTACTCCGCAGCATCTACCGCTACCACGTCAAGAGCAGCGGCTGGCGTGACTTCGGCTACAACTTCGCGATCGACAAGTGCGGAAACATCTACGAAGGGCGTGCCGGAGGTGTGGCCAAGCCGGTCCTCGGGGCCCACACTCTCGGTTTCAACGCGAACAGCACAGGCATCGCCGTCCTCGGCACGTACAGCACCGCCACACCGCCGAAGGCGGCCGTGACCGCGATCGCCCGGCTGGCCGCGTGGAAGCTCGGCCTGCACGGCGCCGACCCCAGTGGCACCACCCAGTTGCAGTCCGGCGGCGGCAACCTGTACAAGAAAGGCACGAACGTCAGACTTAGGGTGATCTCAGGGCACCGCGACGGATACGCCACGGAATGTCCGGGTAAGCAACTGTACGCAAAGCTCGGCACGGCCCGGTCCTCCGCGGCCCGCTACCAGGGGCGCTGAAGCCCGGTCGCACTGTACGAACTGCACGACCTGCAAACCCGTCTGCATACACTGGCCGGCCGAAACTCAAGTTCGGCGGCCCCAGCAGGAAGCAGAGACGACAGGTGACAGAAGCGATCCTCCTGGTCGGCGGCAAAGGAACCCGGCTGCGGCCGCTCACGGTCCACACCCCCAAGCCGATGGTCCCGGCGGCGGGCGTCCCGTTCCTCACCCACCAGCTGGCGCGGGCCCGCGCGGCGGGCGTGGAACACATCGTCCTCGCCACCTCCTACCTCGCGGAGGTCTTCGAGCCGTACTTCGGCGACGGCTCCGCGCTCGGCCTCCACATCGAGTACGTCACCGAGACCGAGCCCCTCGGCACGGGCGGCGCCATCCGCAACGTGGCCTCCCGCCTGCGCTCGGCACCCGACGACCCGGTCCTGATCTTCAACGGCGACATCCTCACCGGCCTCGACATCCGGGCCCTGGTCGCCACGCACGAGACCTCCGGCGCCGACGTCTCCCTGCACCTGACCCGGGTCGCGGACCCCAGGGCGTACGGCCTGGTCCCCACCGACCCGACCGGCCGTGTCACCGCCTTCCTGGAGAAGCCGCAGACCCCGGAGGAGATCGTCACCGACCAGATCAACGCGGGCGCGTACGTCTTCCGCCGCTCGGTCATCGACACGATCCCGGCGGGCCGCCCGGTCTCCGTCGAACGCGAGACGTTCCCCGGCCTCCTCTCCTCGGGCGCCCACCTCCAGGGCATGGTCGACTCCACGTACTGGCTGGACCTCGGCACGCCCCAGGCCTTCGTGCGCGGCTCGGCGGACCTCGTCCTCGGCCGCGCGCCCTCCCCCGGCCGTGCCCGGGCGCCGCGGCGAGAGCCTCGTCCTGCCCACCGCCCGCATCGCCCCGGACGCCAAGCTCACCGGCGGCACGCGTCGTCGGCGAGGACGCGGAGGTCGGCGAGGGCGCGCGGATCTCCGGCAGCGCGATCCTGTCCGGCGCGGTCGTCGAACCGGGCGCGGTGATCACCGACTCCCTCGTCGGCGCGGCGCCCGCGTTCGGCGCGCGCACGGCGCTGAGCGGCGCGGTGGTCGGCGACGGGGCGAGCGTCGGCGCCGACAACTGGCTGCGCGACGGCGTACGCGTCTGGTGCGGCGCCACGCTCCCGGCGGGCGCGGTCCGCTTCTCCTCCGACCAGTAGCGCCCCCGGCGAGGGCGGGCGTCGCCTACCCTCATACACGTGTCGTCCCGTTTCGCCCCGCGCCCCACCCGCACCACCGTGCGCGGCGGCGAGACGGCCGTGCCGTCAGGCGTCCCCCGCCAGAGCGCGCCGCCGCTGACCCGCTCCTGGAAGCCGCCGTTCCCCCTGGACCTGGGCGTGACCCTGGGGGTCCTGCGGCGCGGCCCCGGAGACCCCACCTTCCAGATCACCCCGGACGGCTCGGTCTGGCGCGCCAGCCGTACGCCCGAGGGCCCCGGCACCCTGCGCGTGGCGCTCCGCGCGGGCACGGTCGAGGCGGAGGCCTGGGGCCCCGGCGCCCCCTGGTTCCTCGACCGCCTCCGCGACCCTGCTCGGCGCGGTCGGACGACCCCTCCGCCTTCGAGCCCCGCCACCGCCTGATCGCCGCGACGGCCCGCCGCCGCCCCGGCCTGCGCCTTGCGCGCACGGAACTGATCCTCGAATCCCTGATCCCCTCCATCCTCGAGCCAGAAGATCACCGTGGACGAGGCCTACCGCGCCTGGCGCCTCCTGGTCCGCGGCCACGGCGAGCCGGCTCCCGGCCCCACCCCTCGCATGTACGTGATGCCGGACCCGCGCACCTGGTCCCTGATCCCCTCGTGGGAGTGGCACAGGGCGGGCGTCGACAACAAGCGGGCGTCGACGATCCTGCGCGCGGTGAAAGTGGCCCGGCGCATGGAGGAGGCGGCCACGATGGAGCCGCTCCAGGCCCAGGCCCGCCTGGAGCTGATCCCCGGCATCGGCCCCTGGACCTCGGCCGAGACCGTCCAGCGCAGCAACGGCGCCCCCGACGCGGTCACGGTCGGCGACCTCCACCTCCCGGGCATCGTCGGCCACGCCCTGGCCGACAACCGCGACGCGGACGACGAAACAATGCTGAGCCTCCTGACCCCCTACAAGGGCCAACGCCACCGAGCAACCCGCCTCATCCTCCTAAGCGGCCACACCCCACCCCGCAGAGCCCCCCGCATGCGCAAAACAGACATCGCCCTACTCTGACGACGCCCCGCCCCAGGGCGCGGGGAACTGCGCGAGCACCCCCACGGCACCGCACACTCCCACGGACAGGAGCGCCCCGTAAGGGGCGCGGGGAACGGCGCGAGCAACCCCCACG
>RBWT01000077.1 GCA_004010275.1 Streptomyces huasconensis | reverse complement strand
GCGCCCCGACCTTCCTCGCGATGACCGGTTACGAGCAGGTCCGCTCGGTCGCCGCCAGCGATCGCCGGCGACCTCGCGTCCGCCGACCGCGTCGAACTCACCCTGCCCGAGACGGGAGTCTGCGGCGGAGCCGGCCTGTTCGACGCCCCCGCAGCGGTCGGCGCGGCCACCGAAGAGGCCCCGGCGGAGGGCTGCTGCGGCTCGTGACCCACGTGGGCGCCCCAACGCGCGGGGCCGCGGCCGGAACAGGGGACCGGCCGCGGCCCCGCGTCGTGCTGCCTGTGGGCCGCGTCTCCCCGCCTACTGCACCTCAGGCGCCGACACGTTCCGGTGACCATGCTGTCCGCCGCTGTTCATGAGCCGCCGGGCAACTCCCTTCCCGGGCCTCTTGTCTAACCGGGTGACCAGAAGCACCACTGCCCACGTACGCCTTGAAGGGTCACTTCCGCATGCGCATGCACCGGACCATCGCAGCCGCCACCACCGCCGCCACCATGACCGCCGCCGCACTTGCCCTGGCTCTCGGCACGGCCGGCTTAACGGCGTCGGCAGCCCAGGCCGCCCCGGCGTCCACCGCTCAGGCCACGGCCTCCGTCGTCGTCGCGGACGGCGAGCTGTGGTACAAGGCGGCACCCGGCCAGCAGAACACGCTGACGGTCGACGAAGCGATCGACCACCGCAGCGAGCACGACTCCTACTACGTCCTCACCTTCCACGACCGGTACGACATCTCCATCTCCGCCGACGCCGCGGAGTGGGACGAGTGCGCGTACCCCGAGGAGGGCGACCGCACCGCCGTGCGGTGCGCGGTGAAGATCCCGGAGAACTCGGACGACTCCGACAGCTACGACGTCGACCTCGGCGACGAGAACGACACCGCGACCCTCGCGCCGGACAGCCAGGCCTGGGCGGGGATCTACGGCGGCAAGGGCAACGACGTCATCAAGGCGTCGGAGTCCGCGCTCCTGCACGGCGGCGACGGCGACGACCGTCTCGACGGCGGCGGCGGCCCGTTCGGTTTCGGCCCGTGGGGCGACGCCGGGAACGACACCCTCACCCGCTGCAGCCAGGACTGCTTCGGCGGCCCCGGCAACGACTCCCTGACCGGCACCGGCGAGGCGAACACCCTGCACGGCGAGGACGGCGACGACGTCCTGCACGGCAAGGACGGCGCCGACATCCTGTACGGCGGCAAGGGCAACGACAAGCTGTACGGCGAGGCGGGCAACGACACGCTGTGGGGCAACAGCGGTGACGACGTTCTGTGGGGCGGCACGGGCACCGACACGCTCTCCGGCGCGGGCGCAACGAAGTCCACCAGGACTGACATCGGGGCTGACACCAGGACTGTCACTTGGACTGACGCGAGGGCTGACACCAGGGTTGAACTCCCCGCCACCGCACCGGGGTTCCGGCCACGCCCGGACCGCGGGACACCCCTCGCCCCGGACCAACGGGCCGGGGGGTGCCCCCCGGCCGCCGAACGAAGACCGTGTGTGTCCGGCCGGTCCAACAGCACCGTCATCCCGGCACACCCTCGGCGCTCCGGCCCGACACACGTGCCACCGACCCGCGCCATTACGAAGCCCATGTGAACAGACCGGCCCCTTCGTTGACACGTACGTGAATCCTCGGCCAAGCTCCCGGCCATGCAGCCTCTCGCCGACCCGACGGTCACGCTCGTGGCGCGCCGCCACGTCGACCTCGTACGGGTGGCGAGCGCGATCTGTCGCCGCGCCTCCTGAACCCGACCCCCTCTTCTCGTCATCTCCGGGCACGTGACGCCTTGGCGCGCCGTGCCCGTTCAGGAGCGCACCGTGTCTTCGTCACCCTTGTCCCCTTCGGCGTCCTCGTCGTCCTCACCCAAGCTGTCCCGACGTGCGTTCGCCGGTGTCGTCAGCGCCACCGCCGCGGCCGTCGGGCTTCCCGCCGCCGGGGCCGAAGCCGCGGACGCGCCCCGGGAGGCAGCCGTTCCGCGCCGCCGCGCACCGCCGTTCCCGGCGCCCCAACATCCTCTTCATCCTCGGCGACGACCTCGGCTGGGCCGATCTGTCCGTCTACGGCTCGCCGCACATCAAGACCCCGCACCTGGACCGCCTCGCGCGCCAGGGTGTGCGGTTCACGGACGCCTACTCCGGTTCGGCGACCTGCTCGCCCACCCGCTTCAGCCTCTACACCGGGCGCTTTCCCGGGCGTACGGAGGGCGGCCTCGCGGAACCCATCGCGGACAAGTCCACGGGTCTCGAACCGACGCACCCGACGCTCGCCTCGCTGCTGCGCGACGCCGGGTACGCGACCGCGCTGATCGGCAAGTGGCACTGCGGCTACCTGCCGGACCACTCCCCCACGAAGTCGGGCTGGGACGAGTTCTTCGGGAACTTCGGCGGTGCCCTGGAGTACTACTCGAAGCTGGGGCTCGGCGGGGAGTACGACCTGTATGAAGGTGACGTCGCGTACAAGGACCTGCGGTACTACACGCGCATTCTGACCGAGCGGGCCGGTGAGTACATCCGGCGCGAGCACGGCCGGCCGTGGCTGCTCAACCTCAACTTCACGACGCCGCACTGGCCTTGGATCGCCGAGGGCGACGAGGAGGAGAGCGCCGAGATCGTGCGGCGGATCAAGGCGGGCGAGAAGGGCGCGCTGTGGCACCAGGACGGCGGTTCCGTGGCGAAGTACACGCAGCTGGTGCAGGACCTGGACCGGTCGGTCGGCGAGGTGCTGCGGGCACTGAAGGCGTCCGGTCAGGAGCGGGACACCCTCGTCTTCTTCGCCTCGGACAACGGCGGTGAGCGCTTCTCGTACAACTGGCCGCTCTCCGGAGGCAAGGGCTCCCTGAAGGAAGGCGGCATCCGCGTGCCGACCCTGGTGCGGTGGCCCGCGCGGATCGACGGCGGGCAGGTGAGCCACGAGCCCGTCTTCACCCCTGACTGGACGGCGACGCTCCTGGAGATCGGCGGGGCGCGGCCGCACGCCGCGTATCCGCTGGACGGCACGAGTCTCGCCCCGTATCTGCTCCAGGGCGCGGAACTGGGCGAACGGGAGCTGTTCTGGCGGGTCAGGGGTGAGCGGGCGCTGCGGCGCGGGGAGTGGAAGTACTACCGGGGCAAGGGTGGCGCGGACCAGTTGTTCCACCTCGCCGAGGACCAGCGGGAGCAGGCCGACCGGGCGGCCGCGCGGCCCGGACTGCTGGCCGAGCTGCACGCGCGTGGGAGCGGACGGACGGGGAGCTGCTGCCCTACCCGGCGCGCCCCTGACACCGGCGCGCGGCCGGGCGGGGCCAGCCGGGAGGGACCAGCCGGGAGGGCCCGGCCGCCCCGGGGCTTACGACAGCTTTTGGTGCGGGCGGGCCGGCAGGCCGTCGATGCTGGCCGAGTTCTTCTGCCGCATGTACTCCTCCAGTTCCTGGTCCGACTTGCGCATGCCCCACTGGTCCTGGAGGTCGCGCTCGCGGACCAGCTCCATCTCCGGCACCGTGAATCCGCACGAGTCGGTGATGCGGGTGAGCGAGACGACCATGATGGAGCGCGGGATCGGGTGCTTGCCGAAGTGGCCGATCAGGGTGTCCCACTCGGGGGCGTCGGGGAAGACGCAGCGGGCGGTGCCGTACAGCCGCAGGATCTTGGGCCGGCGGGTGAACGAGCAGAACATCAGGGTGATGCGGCCGCTCTCGCGCACGTGCGCGATCGTCTCGGCGCCGGAACCGATGAGGTCCAGGTAGGCCACCGTGGTGTCGTCGAGGATGGCGAACGTGTCCATGCCTCCCTTGGGCGAGACGTTGACGTGTCCGTCCTCGGCCAGGGGCGCGGTGGCCGTGAAGTACATGGGTGACTGGGTGATGAAGTCACGGAGCGCAGGGGTCAGCCCCTCGTACAGCTTGCCCATGGGGTCACCTCTCTGAACTCTCGGGGCCGTGCGGCCCCTTCGGGGTAGGGGCCGTACCCCCGGCGGCGTGCAGGCCCCCGTACAGATGCACCAGGCTGTCCCCGGCGGGGCCGGTGCGTACGCGTTCCACGGAGCAGACGACCAAGTGGTGGTCGCCGAGGCGCAGTTGGTGGTGGTGCGCGCAGATCAGCCAGGCGGCGCAGTCGTCGAGCAGCGGTACGCCGTGCGGGCCGGTGTGCCAGCGGGTCGGTGGTGCGAACCGGTCGACGCCCACCGCCGCGAACCGCTCGGCCACGTCACGCTGGGCGGCGCCGAGCAGTTGGACCCCGAACCTCCGGCAGTCCTTGACCCTGGCCCAGGTCGAGGACGAGTCGGCGAGGGCGAAGGAGACCAGCGCCGGTTCGGCGCTCACCGAGGTGAACGAGGTGATCGTCACCCCGGCGGGGCCCGTGGGCGTGGCCGCGGTGAGCACCGCGACGCCGGCGGCGGGAGCCGCGCAGCGCGGTGCGCAGCTCGCCGGCGCCGACGTGGGGGGCGCGACGGTGGTCATGACTCCGTCCCGGAGGGTGTGGTGCCGAGCAGCCGTTCGGGCCGGGGGGGCCACGGCCGCGATGGATCGCGGTGCGGCCGGCTCCGTGTGGGGGCGGGTCTTGATGGTGATCCGGTCGGCCAGTTCGTCCCGCCCGGGCCCGCGCGTCGTCCGCCGAGTCGCCGCGGACGATGAGCAGCCCGGAGCGGTCGTAGGACCAGGCGATGGGGGTCACGGTGTCGCCGGGCGCGACGGAGAGCTGCAGGGCCACCACCCGCGGGTCGGGCGCGCACCTCGTCGGCTCCGGTGACGGCTTCGACGACGCCCGGTTCGGCGGTCAGGAAGCGGATGGCGCCGCCGCCCCTGGCCGGGCCCGGGGTGCTGGGCGTGGCGCGGCCCGCGTACCAGAGGAAGGCCAGCGCGTCGATGTCGGTGCCGTACACCTCGTGGACGAGGTCGGCGATCCGGTCGCCGCCGCGCCGGTTGTGGGACTCCACCAGTCGGGGGCCGTCGGGGGTGACGATCACCTCGGTGTGCGAGGGGCCGTCCTCGATGCCCACGGCGTCGAGCATCCTGGTGACCAGTGACTCGACGCGGGCCGTGGTGTCCGCGTCGAGGCCCGCCGGCTGCACGTGCCCGACCTCGACGAAGGAGTCCAGCTTCTCCTTGGCCGTGTACGCGACGACCACGTGCTCGCCCGCGTAGCTGAACGCCTCCACGCTGAACTCGGGGCCCCGCAGGTACTCCTCCATCACGAACGTGTGCAGCCCGAACTCCGCCGCCCAGGACGCGACTTCGGCGACGGCGTCGGGGCCGTGCACGAGACGCACGCCGAGGCTGCCGGACCCGAACCTCGGTTTGATCACCGCGGGCCCGAACTCGTCGACGAAGGCGCGGATGTCCGCCTCCGTGTGTCCGAGGCGGGCGGCGACCCCGTCGATGCCGCGGTCGGCGAGCAGCGCACGGAAGGCCAGTTTGTCCTGGAGCACGCGGACGGTGTCGAGGCCGGTGCCCGGCAGGCCGAGCGCCGTCGTCGCGGCCGCCGCCGACTCCAGGCCGTCCTCGATCATCGACACGACCCGGGCCAGCGGCCGGTGCCGGTGCACGGCGGCGAGCAGGTCGGCGACCGACTGCGGGTCGCGGTAGTCCGTGAGGTGGGCCTCGGTCACCCACTCCAGGCCCGCGCGGTCGAGTTCGTGCGGCCCGTGCACCCAGACGATGTCGAAGCCGGCCTGCCGGGCCTTCTTCAGTGCGGCGACCTGGCCCCCGATGACCGCGATCCGCGGCGCGTTCCCGGACATGTGCGCGTGTCCCCGTCCCTGTTCCTGTACGTATTCCTGGTCCTGTGCGTGCGTCATGCGCGCAGCTCCCGTCCCGAGGCGTTCTCCAGCCAGCGCACGACCTCGACGTTGTCGGCGCCTTCGGGCAGCTCGTCGTACGCCTTCTCCCACAGTTGGCGGCAGGCGTGGCCGAAGGCGGCGGGACCGCCCGCGGAGTCGAGCAGCGAGGTGCCGATGCGGATGTCCTTGAGCATCAGCCGCAGCGCGAAGCCCGAGTCGAAGGTGCCGGACAGCACATGGTCGGGCAGCTTGGTCTGCGAGGCGTGGTTGCGGCCGGTGGAGGCGTTGATCACCTCCAGCATCGCCGCGGGTTCGAGGCCGAACGCCCGCCCGGCGAGCATGACTTCGGCGACCGCGGCGAGATTGACCGCGGAGAGCAGGTTGTTGAGCGCCTTCAGCGCGTGTCCGGCGCCCGCCGGGCCCACCCGGTACACCGTGCCGAGCGCGCCGATCACTCCTCCGCGCGGGCGACGTCCCCGGGGGCGCCGCGGCCATCAGCGTCAGCTCACCCGCGCGCGCGCGCCGGGGAACCGGAGACCGGCGCGTCCACCACGGCCACGTCGTACGCGGCGGCCGCACGCCCGAGGGCCAGCGTGTCCTCGGGCGCCGAGGAACCCGTGTCCACGATCAGGGAGCCCGCGGCGAGGTGCGGGAGCAGTTCATCGGCCACCTGCCGGACGGCCGCTCCGTCGGGGAGCATGGTGACCACCACCGGCGCCGCCAGCTCCACGACGCCCGCCGCCGCGCGCACGCCGGGGTGCGCGCCGGCCGCCGTGGCGACGCCCGCGTCGGCGTCGTAGGCGACCACGTCGAACCCGCGCTCCGCGAGCCGGCGGCACATCCCGCCGCCCATGGCCCCGAGGCCCGCAAATCCCACCCGCATGTTCCGTTCCTTTCCCAGTACGTGCGCTCGCGCGTCCGGGCGGACGCGCTCATGGCGATCCGGCGCGCTCACGCACCGCCCATGGCGACCAGTCCCCGGACGATCAGGACGAGCGCCGCGGCCACGGCGAGGACGAGGACCGCGCCGCGCGTCCGGCCGCTGCCGTCCACATGGCGCCGGACCGGCCCCGACAGCGCGAACCCGGCCACCACGGCGGGCAGCAGAAGGGCGCCGAAGGCCAGTTGCTCCCCCGGCAGTCGGCCGACGGCGGCGAGGGAGGCGAGCGAGAGCAGCGTGCCCGCCGCGTAGAAGACGTTGAGGGTGCCGCGGATCGTGGGCCCGGGCTCCCGGTGGTAGACGAGCGCGATGAACGGCCCGCCGATGGACGACGTCGACCCGGTGAGGCCCGCCACCGCACCGGAGGCGAGCAGCGTGCCCCGGTTCCTCGGCAGCCGCTCCGGGTCGAAGGCCAGCAGGGAGACGACGCCCAGCGTGATGCCCGCCGAGAGCAGGTCGAGCGTCGGCCCCGAGACGACGAGGACGACGTACGAGCCGCCGCCGTGCCCGCGACCCGCCCGGTCAGCGCCCAGGAGACGCCGTGCCAGTCGGTGTGGGAGATCTCCCGCACCGCCCCGAGCACCGCCAGGACGGCCGCGACCAGGAGCAGCGGGATCATGAGGCGCGGCGCGGCGATCTGCACCACCGGCGCCGACACCAGGGCCGAGGCCCACCCCCAGGCTGCCCTGGACCAGCCGCGCCGAGGAACACGGCGACGGACGCGCAGACCAGGACCGGCAGTTCAGGCATCGACGGGCACCCCGGCGCGCATCCGCTCCCCGGCCGCGCGGGCGACCCGCTCGGCCGCGCCGCCCGCCACCACCAGCACCGCGGCGGCCACCACCCAGCCGAGCGCGCCCGAGCCGAGCAGGAGACCGGTGACCATGACCGGCCCGAGGACCCGCTGTCCGGCCACGCTCAGGTTGAAGACGGACAGGTAGCGTCCGCGCTGTTCCTCGGGGGCGAGGGCGATGGACAGGTCCCACACCGCGGAGTTGGCGATCACCTCGGCCAGGGAGAGCGTGACCACGGCGGTGGCCAGCCACGCCACCGCGGGGCGCCCCCGGCCGAGCCGGACGCGGCGAAGCACAGGCTGCTGACCGCGAGGACGGCGCCGGTCCACGTCAGCATCCGGGTGGTGCGTACGGGGCCGGTCGCCAGCTTGCTGACCGGGATCTGGAGCACCACGACGAGCGCGGTGTTCAGCGCGAACAGCACGGAGACGGTGACCCTCGGGGCGTCCGTGTGCTCCAGGACCCATACGGGCATCGCGACGAGCAGCATGGTGTCGAAGAAGAACAGCAGGAAGTTGAGGCCGGTCAGCGCCAGATAGCGCCCGTCGGGCAACGCCCGCCGCCTGGGCGGGTGTTCACCGGCCGGGACCGCCTTCGCCGGGGCGGACCCGGCCGTCGGCGCCGCCAGTTCCGGCACCCGCAGCACGAGCACCGCACCGCCCAGGAGGGCCAGCCCGATGGCGACCAGCGTGAGGGTGTAGGCGGCGCGGGTGTCGGCGGCGAGCGCGCCACCGGCCGCCATCGCGCCGACCCCGAGTCCGCAGTTGCGTACGACGTTGACCACCGCGAGCAGCCGGGTGCGCTCCTGGCGTTCCGGCACGGCCACGGCCACCAGTGCCTGGAGCACCGGAGGCCCCGCCCGGTCGCACGCCACCGCGCACAGCGTCACCGCCATGAACTGCCAGAAGCCGGTGACGAAGACGTACGCCACACAGCACACCCCGCGCCCCAGGTACACGGCGGCGAGCACCCGCCGCGCCCCGTACCGGTCGGCGAGGACCCCGCCGAGCAGCGAGACCCCGAGGGCGACGATCCCGGCGAGGGCGAGCCCGGAGGCCACCTGGTTCGCCGAGAGGTCGACCTGACGAGTGAAGTACGCCATGGAGCTGGCCATGAACAGACCGATGCCGAGCGACTGGACGAGCGCGGCGACGGCGAGCCTGCGGCCGCCCGCGGTGAGCTTCACGTCACTCGTCCCCGAAGTCGAAGTCGACCTGGTCCTCTAGCTCCATCTCGCGCACGATGCGCCGCACCCCGGAGAAGTCGCGCACCAGCAGGCCGGTGCCCGCCTGGCGGCGGCAGTCCTCGACGATCTCGTCGGCCTTCTCGAAACCGGCCGCCCGCAGGATGCCGGGCCAGACCGCGAAGTCCTGCTCCACGAAGGCGTGCAGCGCCTTGGGCAGCGAGTCGGCGAAGGCGCGGCGCTGTTCGGCGTTCATGTGCACGTACAGCGCCTTGGCGACCTCGACCATGACGGAGGAGTGCGCGGACTCGTCGCGGGCGTGCAGCCGGGGGACGAGGGAGTGCAGCGGCTGGACGCTCCGGTCGCGGGAGAGCAGTTCCAGGTAGGCGTTGACGCTGATCTCCGAGACGGTCGTCCACACCAGCTTCAGCAGGTCCTTCTCCCAGCGCTCCGACAGCTTCGCGTCGGCCTCCAGGAGGCGGCGGTAGGTGACGGTGTGCGGGTAGGCGGGTTCGCCGGTGACCTGCCGGATCTCGCGGGTGCGCTGCATCGCGATCATGTGCATGTACGTGTGCCAGACCTCGTCCACATGGGTCTGCTGGACGGCCCGCTTGAGCTGGACGCCGTCGCGCGGGGAAGGCGCCGTGCATGATCATGGCGAAGGTGGGGTTGGCGACGTACTCCTCGGCCGCGATGACCCGCTCGTTGTAGACGAGCCAGGCCATGGTGAGGACCTTCTGGCGCTGTTCGGGCGTGGCCGCGAGGTAGAGCGGGTGCTCGGCGAACGGCAGCAGGTGCTCCGGGTAGTCGGGCAGCCGCTCGTCGTACTCCTCGGGCTCCGCTATCCGGTCCAGGTCGGTGCGGATCGTGGCGCGCCGCGGCCAGGAGTCGGCGATGCGGCGCAGCACGGTCTCGTCGATGTGGTCGAAGCCGTCCTCGACGGTCTGCTCGTGTTCGGCGATGCTCAACGCGACTCTCCTTCGGATACGTGGTCGTGTGCGGCCGCCGCGATGGCGTCGGCGAGAAGCGCGAGGCCGGGCGCCAGCTCCTCGGCGTCCGCCACGATCGGCGGCATGATCTTGAGGACCTGGCCGCGGGCGCCGGACGTCTCCACCAACAGGCCGCGCGTGAAGGCGGCGCGGGACACCCGGTCGGCGAGGGCCGGGTCGGTGAAGCCGAGCCCGCGGATCAGACCGCGCCCGAGGACGGTGCAGCCCAGGTCGACGAAGTCGGCGGCCAGCTTGGCGAGTTGTTCCTCCAGCGCGGCGGCGTTGCGCCGCACCTGCGCGGCGAACTCCGGCCGCGCCCAGCGGTCCAGGCAGGCCGTGGCGGTCACGAAGGCGAGGTTGTTGCCGCGGAAGGTGCCGCTGTGCTCGCCGGGGCCGAGCTGGTCCAGCTCGGGGCGGACCAGGACCAGGGCCATGGGCAGGCCGAAACCGCTGATGGACTTGGAGAGGCAGACCAGGTCCGGGACGATGCCCGCCTCTTCGAAGCTGAAGAAGGTGCCGGTGCGCCCGCAGCCGGCCTGGATGTCGTCGACGATCAGCAGGATGTCCCGCTCGCGCGCGACCTCGGCGAGCCTGCGCAGCCACTCCGCGCTCGCCGCCGCGAGGCCGCCCTCGCCCTGCACGGTCTCCACGACGAAGGCCGCGGGCAGGTCGATGCCGCTGCCCGGGTCGTCGAGGAGCCGGGTGAGGTAGTCGATGGTGTCGACGCCTTCGCCCGCGTACCCCTCGTACGGCATCCGGGTGACGTGGCCGAGCGGGACCCCCGCGGCGCCGCGCTTGAAGGAGGTGGCGGAGGCGGCGAGCGCGCCGAGCGAGAGGCCGTGGAAGCCGCCGGTGAAGGCGATGATGTCGGTGCGCCCGGTGACCCGGCGGGCCGTCTTGAACGCCGCCTCGACGGCGTTGGTGCCGGTCGGCCCGGTGAACTGCACCCGGTGGTCGAGGCCGCGCGGGGCGAGCACCACCTCGCGGAAGCGGTGCAGGAACGCGGCCTTGGCGCCGGTGTGCAGGTCGAGGCCGTGCACGGGTCCGTCGGCCTGGAGGTAGTCGATGAGGGCGGCGCGCACCTCGGGCGGGTTGTGGCCGTAGTTCAGCGCGCCCGCGCCGGAGAGGAAGTCGATGTACTCGCGGCCGTCCGCGTCCCACATGCGGTGCCCCGAGGCCCGGGTGAAGACGGCGGGGAAGCGCCGGCAGTAGGTGCGTACGGCCGATTCCAGCTCGTCGAGGACGCCGTGTCCGAGCCGGGGGTCACTGCCTGGACAGCGGCCTGTTCAGCGGTGGTCATGAGGCACTCCAGGGGTCGATGCCGGTGATCTCGGCCGTCTCACGGGGGGTCAGGGCGCTGCGCGGGGAGAGCGGGAACCAGCCGGCGAGGCTGAGGCGCAGCAGCTCGCGCACGCGGGTCGGCGATCAGCTCGGGGGTGTAGCGCTCGGGCACCTCGGCCGCGTCGATCACGGGGGTCGGCGGGAAGTAGCGGCCGCCGGGCACGGGGCGGACGACGGCGTCCCACAGGTTGAGGCTCTGGCCGCCCCAGCGGGCCCGGCCGCTGAACACCGAGTACAGCGGGAGGCCTTCGGGGTGCGGTCGGCTCAGCGTCTGGTTCACGGCCTCGCTGACCATCTCGACGATCAGTCCGCAGCCGCCCGCGTCCCGGGCGCGGCGGGCCTGTGCGAAGAGGGTCAGCGCGCTGTCGAGGGCATCGCCGTGCCGGGCCAGGCCGCCGCTCTGCGGGGTGTAGCCGAGGTGCGCCAGGGTGGGTGTGCCGGTCGCGGCCACCGCCTCGACGCAGTCGAACTCCCGCTCCCCCGCCACCTCGATCTTGACCGCGTCGGCGGCGACCGCGGTGAACCGGTCGGCGGCGGCCCGGGCCGCGGCGGTGGTGCCGGTCGTCCCGTCCGGCAGGTCGGCGAGGAGGAACGGCCGGCTGTCCGCGGGGAATTCGGCGTCCAGGGCCTTGCGTACCTCGGCCACCAGGCCGGTCAGGGTGGCGAGGCCCCACTCCTGCTCGTCGGCGCCGTCAGCGAGGTGCCGGCGCGGCCCAGGTGCGTCATGAAGTACGAGTCGCCGACCATCACGCACTCGACGGGGGCACCGCGCAGGTCCGGTGCGCGCAGCGCCTCGGCGAGGCCTTCGACCTCGAAGCCCCGGTATGCGTTGATCTTGAGTCCGAGCTGTGCCGGGCTCTCGTACCGGTGCAGGTACGGAGCCAGTGCGGAAGCCGCGGCCGGACCGGCCACGGTGGTGTCAACGGTCAAGGCCGCCCTCCCAGTAGATCTTGTTGATACGGCCGATGGCGTCCGCGACCACGGCTTCGGGTGCCGCGGTGAAGCAGAGCCGGGCCCAGTTGTCGCAGTGGGCGCCGAACACCCGGCCGGTGCGAGTCCGACCCCGGCCTCGGCGCAGCGGCGTACGAACTCCGCGCCGTCGCCGTGGCGGCCGAGGTCGAGGAAGGTGTAGAGCCCGCCCGCGACGCGGGTGTGCGGGATTTCCAGCGCGGCGTCGGCGAGGCGCCAGGCCCGGGCCGCCGCCTCGCGGCGTCGCGCCAGTTCGTCGGCGGGGGTGGCCAGCGCCCGGAACGCGGTGTACTGCGCGGCGGTCGACACCGAGTACAGCGTGTGCAGCGACCACTTGGTGAGGGTCTCCTCCGCGCCGGGCGGCGAGATCAGGTGGCCCACGCGGGCGCCGGGCATCGCGTACGTCTTGCTGCAGCTGTGCACGGAGAAGGTGCGTTCGGCGGCGCCGGGTACGGTCGCCATGTCGATGAAGCCGCTGTCGCCGTAGTCGTAGTTCTCGTAGGCGTTGTCGGCGATCAGCCACAGGTCGTGCCGTGTGGCCAGGTCGGCGAGCGCGCCGAGGGCCCGCTCGTCCAGGCGGAAGCCCGTGGGGTTGTTGGGGTTGTTGAAGTAGATCGCCCGGGTGTGCGGGCCGACGGCCCGCTCGATCGCCGCGATGAAGTCAAAGCCGGGGTCCTCGCTCAGTTCCAGGAAGACCGGCACCTCACGGGGCGTGCCGCCGGCGGCCCACACCAGCCCGGTGGCGAACAGCCACTGCGGGGAGAGGATGAGGACCTCGTCGCCCGGGCTCAGGATGGCGTGCAGGGTCACGGCGATGGCGTGGGTGGCGCCGCTGGTCACCAGGACCTGTGCGGGGTCGACGGGGACGCCCCGGCGTCGGCTCGCCGCGTCGGCGAACGCCGAGCGCAGCGCGGGGACCCCGGCGGGCGGCGCGTGTTCGTGGGCCGCGATCCCGAACTCCGCGCGGTCCCAGGTGCCCGGCCGCGCGCACGGTTCGAAGACGGTCTTGCCCTGCTGCAATGGCACCGGTTCGGTGTGCGCGCCGGAGCGCAGCAGCTGGTCGACGGCCACCAGCGGGGAGGGCGGTATCTCGCTGAGGGTTCTACCGAAGGACGGCATGAGGTGTGCTCACTCCTGGGTTGCGAAGGGGCCGGGGCCGAGCGGGAGTTCGGTGGCGGCGCCCCGCTCGGGCCGGTCGATGCCGAGGTTGCCGCGCAGGGTGGTGCTCTCGTACTCGGTGCGGAACAGTCCCCGGCGCTGCAGTTCCGGCACCACGAGGTCGACGAAGTCGTCCAGGCCCTCGGGGAGCACGGGCGGCATGACGTTGAAGCCGTCGGCGGCCTCCGCGGTGAACCACTCCTCCATGAGGTCGGCGACGTCCTCGGGGGTGCCGATGACGATGCGGTGCCCGCGGCCGCCGGTCAGGGACCGGTACAGCTCCTTGATCGTGAGGCCTTCGCGGCGCGCCTTGTCGTAGACGAGCTGCTGGCGGCTCGTGCTGCCCTCGGTGGGCGGCAGTTCGGGCAGCGGCCCGTCCAGCGGGCAGCCGGAGATGTCGATGTCACCGAGGAGCTGGGTGAGGAGTCCGAGGCCGACGACGGGGTCGACGAGGTCTTGTAGTACGGCGTACTTGTCCTCGGCCTCCGCGCGGGTGCGGCCGATGACGGGGAAGAGGCCGGGCATGACCTTCAGCTGGTCCGGGTCGCGCCCGTAGGCGGCGGCCTGCCGTTTCACGCCGCGGTGGAAGGCGCGGGCCTCGTCCAGGGTCTGGGCGGCGGTGAAGACCACCTCGGCCCAGCGGGCGGCGAAGTCCTGGCCGTCCGCGGAGGCGCCCGCCTGGATGAGCACGGGGTAACCCTGGGGCGGGCGGGCCACGTTGAGCGTCGCGGACCGAGAAGTGTTCGCCCTTGTGGTCCAGCACGTGCAGGCCCGCGGGGTCGAAGTAGCGCCCGGACTCCTTGTCGTAGCCGAACGCGTCGTCGTCCCAGCTGTCCCACAGGCCGGTGACGACCTCCATGAACTCCCGGGCCCGGTGGTAGCGCGAGGCGTGGTCGGGCTGGGCGTCGCGGTTGAAGTTCTGGGCCTCGGCGTCCGTCACCGAGGTGACGATGTTCCAGGCGGCGCGTCCCGCGCTGAGGTGGTCGATCGAGGCGAACTTCCGGGCGATGTGGAAGGGTTCGTTGTACGTCGTCGACGCGGTCGCCGCGAGGCCGATGTGCGTGGTGTGCACGGCGAGGGCGGACAGCAGCGTCAGCGGGTCGAACTGGAGGAAGCGGCCCCAGCGGCTCAACTCGTCGGCGTTGCGGTACGGGGTGCGGATGCCCACTCCGTCGGCGACGAAGAACATGTCGAACTTGCCGCGCTCGGCGGTGCGCAGGAGTTCGCGGTAGTGGGCGAAGTCCAGGCCGCCGTCAGCGCGGGCCGTGGGGTGCCGCCAGGAGGCCACGTGGTAGCCGGGGGTCAGGAGGAAGGCTCCCAGGCGGAGCGTACGGCGTGTCACGCCCATGGCGATTCTCCCGGTGTCCTTGCAGGTGAGGAGCTGTGGATCGAGACGGACACTAGATCAGGAGCCGGGGCGGGACACGGTTTAGCGTGCACTGTGGTTTTACCGCGGAAAACCCCTTCTGCTTCTTTTGATTACCGCCTGGTAACCCGTCATGGGCGCAGGTGGAACGGCACATGCCCGGAAACGGCACGGGCCCCGCACCCTGGGCGGGGTGCGGGGCCGGTGACACCGGGGGCGCCGCTCCCGGCGCCGTGCGCTCAGTGCGGATGCGTACGGGAAGTCGCCGCGTGCGCGGACTCGTAGTGGTGCTCGGGGCGGCCGGCGCCCCCGTACTTCAGGGCGAGTTGGACAGTGCCGCGCTCCTGGAGGTGCTTGAGGTACCGCTGCGCGGTGGAGCGGCTCACCCCGGTGAGGTCGGCCACCTCCTGCGCGGACAGCGCCTTGCCGGCCCGGAGCAGTACGTCGCGGATGCGCTCGGTGGTCGCCGCCGAGTACCCCTTGGGCGGCACTTCCGCCGGGACCGGCGCGTGGAGCGCGCCGAAGATCTCGTCCACCTCGCCCTGGGCCAGGGTGTCGCGCCGGTCCATGCGGCTGCGCATCTGCGCGTAGGACGTGAGCTTCGCCTGGAGGGCGGGGAAACCGAACGGCTTGACCAGGTACTGCAGGACGCCGTTGCGCAGCGCCGAGCGCACGAGTTCCGCCCCGTGGGCCGCCGAGATCATGATGACGTCGGTCTCGTGGCCGAGCCGGCGGAGCCTGCGCACCAGGTGCAGCCCGTCCTCGTCGGGGAGGTAGTGGTCGAGCAGCAGCAGGTCGATGCCGCCGCGTTCGACGGCGGCGAGCGCGTCGGCGGAGGTGTGGGCCCGGCCCACGACGCGGAACCCAGGGATGCGGGACACATAGCCGGCGTTGACCTCGGCGACGTAGAAGTCGTCGTCCACGACCAGGACGTCGATCACAGCGCGTCGTCCGCCGCACGGGGAGCTGCCGGGGCAGCCGGACCGTGAACACGCGCCGCCGCCCGGCCGTTCGGCCAGCCGGACCGAGCCGCCGTAGCGCCGGGCGACGCCGTTCACGAGCGCGAGACCGAACCCCCGGCCGCGGTGCGCCGCGCCCGCTTCGTCGACCAGCCCTCGCGGAACACCGCCGTCCGCAGGGCGGTCGGCACACCGGGTCCGTTGTCGGCGACGCTCAGCACCGTGGCGTCCGGCTCCGACCACACGCCGACCTCGGCGAAGGGCTTCGCCACCGGGTGGCCGGCCGCGCGTCGACGGCGTTGTCGATGAGGTTGCCGAGCACCGTCACCAGATCGCGGGAGGCGACGGCGGCAGGGCGGGACGGCGACGGCGCGCGGCGAGCCGCAGGGCGACGCCCCGCCGCTCGGCGGCCACCCGCTTGCCCGCCAGGAGGGCGTGAAGAAGCGGCTCCGACCGCAGTTCCCCCGGCGCGAGCGGCTCCGGCGCCTGGCCTCGCAGGGCGAGGTCGCCGGAGAGTTCCGCCACGAACTGCCGGGCCCGCGCGTACATCTTGAGATCGAGCAGCCCTGCGAGGGTGTGCAGGTAATTCGCCAGCTCATGGTCACGCGCCGGCGCTGTCGCCACGGAATGCAGTTGGTTCTTCAACTTTCCCCCAGTGCAAGATCAAGATCTTGAGTGCTCCCCCTTCCTACACGGCCGGAATGAGCAGAACAATCTTTCCGAGGTAAAGCAAAGGTATTCGTCAGTACGGCCCTGACCTGGGCTCATGCCTCTAGCCTTGGCACGGCACGCGGCCGGGCGCGTGCTTTTCCGGAGTCCTGGGAGGTGCCGGTGAAAACTGGATCAGAACGGAATGTTCTGGCTTTTGTGGACAGCGACTATGCGGACACTCCGTACGACAAGTGGGCCGCCGATACGGGCGTACGGCCACATCTCCTGGTCTCCGCGGACAAATTCCCGCAGTACCGGCATGTTCCGGGCGCCCTCTCCCTGCCCGGCTACCGCCAGGGCGGCGACGCGGAACGGGCGGCCCTCGACCTGGCCGGTCGCACGCCGCGACGCGGTGCTCGCCCGCATGGAGGGCGACTTGCTGCGCGCCGCGCGGCTGCGGGAGCTGCTCGGCGTGCCGGGCCAGGGCTTCGCCAGCGCCCTCGCGTTCCGCGACAAGGTGCGCATGAAGACGCTGGTGCGCCGGAGCGGCCTGGAGGTACCGGAATTCGCCCCGGTGCGCGTGGCCTTCGACCTGTTCGGCTTCGTCCGCGAGCACGGCTATCCCGTGGTGGTGAAACCGGCCTTCGGTTCCGGTTCCACCGGCACCCAGGTGCTGCGCGGCCCCGCGGACCTTGACCGGCTCCTCGCCGGGGGCCTGCCCGAACACGCCGAGGTGGAACGGTTCGTGGAGGGCCCGATGTACGTGGTGGACGGGCTGGTGGCGGCGGGCGTGCCGGTGGCCACGTTCGTCTCGCGCTATCTCAACGACTGCCTGTCCTTCCGCGACGGCATGTACCTGGGCTCGGCGCAGCTCACCCGCGACCACCCGCTGACGGACCGGCTCATCGGCTGTGCGCGCAGGGTCCTCGACGCGCTGCCGACCCCGCCGTGCACCACCTTCCACCTGGAGGTCTTCCACACGCCCGACGACCGCCTCGTGCTGTGCGAGGTCGGCAGCAGGACCGGCGGCGCGCTGACCGCCCCGGCCATCCGGGCCGCCACGGCATCGACCTCGACGAGCAGTGGTTCCGGGCCCAGGCCGCCCCCGAGAGCGTGACCGAGGCCGGGGTCCACGGCGCTCGCGCCCGGCAGGAGCGTGGGCTGGGTCGTCTTCTACCCCGAGCGGGGCACGCTCGCCGCCCTGCCCACCAACCCCCCGCCCTTCGTGGCGGAGGAACGCCTGCGGGGTACGGTGGGCGCGGCGTACCAGGGGGGCGAGAAGTCCGGTATGTACGTGGCGGGTTACGTCCTGACCGGCAGCGACGACCAGGAGGTCGAGCGGCACGCGCAGGACCTGGCCCGGTGGTACGCCGCGGGGGTGCGGGTGGACCGGACGCCACGGCGAGAGGCGACCGCGCCGCCGACGCCCTCAACTGACAGCGGACGACAGAACAGACCTGCTTCGAGGGCATCGAGGCCTCTCACCGGCCGAGCGGCGCCCGAAGCGGAGAGCCAGGGAGCGCACATGCGGTACATCATCATCGGGTCCGGAGCGGTCGGCGGTTCGATCGGGGGGCGGCTGCACGAGAGCGGCCGGTCCGTCGTCCTGGTCGCCCGCGGCGCGCACTTCGAGGCGCTGCGCGACAACGGCCTGCGGCTCATGGTCCCCACCGGCACCCTCACCCTGGACGTGCCCGTCGTGACCCGGCCCGAGGACGTCGAACTGCGAGCCGACGACGTGCTCGTACTCGCCGTCAAGACGCAGGACAGCGTGGCCGCCCTGGACGCGTGGGCCGCGCGGCCGGTGGCGGGCGGCGGCACCGCGGGCGAACGCCTGCCCCTGGTGTGCGCCCAGAACGGCGTGGAGAACGAGCGCCTGGCGCTGCGCCGGTTCCGCCAGGTGTACGGCGTCTGCGTCATCCTGCCCAGCACCTACCTGAAGCCGCGGCGAGGTCGTCGCGCCCTGCGGCCCGTACACCGGCGCCCTGGTCATCGGCCGGTACGGGACCGCCGCCGGCCGGCCCGGGGCGGGCGTGGACGAGACCGCGCGGCGGATCGCGGGCGATTTGGAGGAGGCGCGCTTCCTGGCTCCGGTGGTGGCGGACGTGATGCGCTGGAAGTACGGCAAGCTCCTCGGCAACCTCGCCAACGTGGTCGAGGCCGTGTGCGGCTCCGCCTCGGACGCCGCCGCCAAGGACCTGATCGCCCGGGCCAAGGCCGAGGGCGCGGCGGTCCTCGACGCCGCGGGCATCGCCTACGCGAGCGGCGCGGAGATCACCGAGCTGCGTGAGGGAACGGTCGACCCGCAGCCGATGCCCGTCGAGCGCACCCGCGGGTCGTCCTGGCAGAGCCTCGCGCGGGGCGCGGGTTCGATCGAGACGGACTATCTCAACGGTGAACTGGTGCTGCTCGGCCGGGAACACGGCGTGCCCACCCCGGTGAACGCGGCGTTGCAGGACGCCGCCCGGGAGAGCGTGCGCGAGGGGCGGGAGCCGGGCGCCTGACGGCGCAGGAGCTGAGCGGACGCATAGCGGCGGGCGCCACCGGCTGAGGCGCGGGGCCCCGGCGGGCGGGCGAACGGGCTCGGTCAGTACGACGTGCTGCGCGGGACTACAGGGCGGGCGGGCCCTCGCCGGCCGGGTGCTGGCCGGGGCCTTCGTCGGTGTCGGCGAGCCTGCTGGGCGAGAGGTCCGTCGGGTCCTCCCCCGGCTCCAGAAGTGTGTCGGCCGCGCCGATCACCAGCGGATCGGCCTTGCCCACCGCCGCTTCGTCCCTGGCCTCGTAATCGACGCGCAGCAGGAGGTGGCGCATGGCTTCGAGGCGGCCGCGCCGCTTGTCGTTCGTCTTCACCACGGTCCATGGCGCGTGTTCCGTGTCCGTGGCCCGGAACATCTCCACCTTGGCGCGGGTGTAGGCGTCCCACAGGTCCAGCGAGGCGACGTCGGTGGGGGAAAGCTTCCACTGGCGGACGGGATCGACCTGGCGGATCGCGAAACGTGTGCGCTGCTCGGCCCGGGAGACCGAGAACCAGAACTTCACCAGAATGATGCCGTCCTCGGTCAGCATCTTCTCGAACAGCGGGGCCTGGCGCAGGAATTGGCGGTGCTGCTCGGGCGTACAGAAGCCCATGACGGGCTCGACTCCCGCGCGGTTGTACCAGGACCGGTCGAAGAACACGATCTCGCCCTCGGCCGGAAGGTGCGCGACGTATCGCTGGAAATACCACTGGCTCGCTTCGCGCTCGGTGGGTTTGTCCAGCGCGACCGTCCGCGCCCCGCGGGGATTGAGCCGCTCGGTGAAACGTTTGATGGTGCCGCCCTTGCCGGCGGCGTCGCGCCCCTCGCACAGCACGACGATGCGCAGCCCCTGGTCACGGACCGACTTCTGCAGCTTGAGGAGTTCGATCTGCAGGACCCGCTTGCGGCGCTCGTACTCCTTGCGCTGCAATTTCTGCGAGTACGGATAGTTCTCCTGCCACGTCCGCAGCGGACGCCCCTGCTCGTCCAGGAGCACGGGGCGCTCCGGGCGGACTCGTCCACGCTCAGTCCGTCGAGCAGATTCTCCGCGTCCTCGTCTTTCAACGGCCCCTCCTCGACGGAAAACACGACAGGAAACAGACAGCCCGACCCTAACCCACACATCACCGTGCTCGGGGTGCGAAGCGCAGGCCGGCGGTATGGCTGAGTTCACCGAAAACGGCACGGCAAACCTGCCGACCACGATTCCTGTCACCGCCTTATCTTGTCCCGGACGCCCTTGCCCGTTTCACCGCCGAACGGCCTTCGTTCCTGGAGACAGACGACATGAGCAGTGCCCTTCTCGTGATGGACGTGCAACAAGCCATCGTGGACATCGCCGACGACGGTTCCGGATACCTGCCGCGCCTGCGCAGGGCGATCGACGGGGCCCGGGCCGCGGACATACCCGTCATCTACGTGGTCATAGCGCTGCGCCCCGGCTTCCCCGAAGTCGGCACGCGCAACAGACCGCTCGCCGCCATCGCCCGGGCCGGCCTCTACGTCGAGGGCGCCCCCGGCACCGAGATCCACCCCGAGGTCGCGCCCCGGCCGGGTGATGTCGTGGTGACCAAGCGCCGGGCGAGCGCGTTCTCGGGCAGCGATCTCGACGTGGTGCTGCGGGCGCGCGGCATCGACAGCCTCGTCCTCACCGGCATCGCCACCAGCGCCGTGGTGCTGTCCACCCTGTGCCAGGCGAACGACATGGACTTCGGCCTCACCGTCCTCTCCGACGCCTGCCTGGACACCGACCCCGAGGTCCACCGCGTCCTCGTGGAGCGGCTGTTCCCGCAGTGGGCGGATGTCGTCACCGTCGACGAGTGGCTGACGAGCGGCCTCGGGCAGGGGCCCGCACGCCCCTGACGGGGTCGCACGTCAGTCCGGCGTCAGCTCACGCGGGCAGCATCTGCGCCGCCATGCCCGCGGCCCCGGCGGGCTCGTTCCCACAGGGATGGAGAACTCCATGCTGAGGTTCCGTTCACCCCGTCCACACGCGGCCGCACCACCCCTGGTCCTGTCACTGACTCTGGCACTGCTCCTGGCCCTGCTGACGGTCGGCGGCCCGGCGGCCCGGCCCGCCGGCGCCGCCGCGGGCCAGGGGATCAACATCACCGCGACGCACACCGGCATGTGCCTGGAGGTGGCCACGTCGGCGACCGGAGAGCCCGTCAAGCAGCGCCGCTGCGCCGGGCGGGAGGGGGCACTGTGGACGCTGAGGATGTCCTCGACGCACGGCGACGCGGTGCAGATCGTCAGCGTCCTCAGCGGCAAGTGCATGGCGGTGGAGAACTCCAGCGCCGACAACGGCGCGCCGTCGTACAGGCGGACTGCGGCAATCAAAGCGGCACGAGCTTCCGGTTCGAGGACCATGGGGACGCGGCGCTGATCCAGCCGATGACGGCGAGCCCGCGCAAATGTCTTGAGGTCACTTCCTCCGGAACCGCGGACGGCACGGCGCTGCGCCAGTGGTCCTGCGACCGCCAGCCCGGTGCGAGCTTCGTGCAGGGGAACTTCCGGGGGCTCCAGGAGGGCTGGATCAAGATCCGTCCGGCGAGCGCGCCCGGGCTGTGCCTGGCCGAGGGCCGCGCCGGATTTCTGAGCGTGCCGGTCGCGGTGCAGCGTTCCTGCGCGCAGGCCACATCGCCGCGCACCTATCTGGCGCCGCAGGGCAATGGGCTGTTCAAGCTCCAGTGGCACAGCACCCAGGCAGGCATCCGCTGCCTCATGGTGTTCCCGGTCAGCACGGTGCCCGACATGCTGGAGACCACGACCGACTGCGCGGGGGCCAACGTGTTCTACATCGAGGCGGTGGACACGCCCGTGCCCAACACCTTCCGGATCTACACGCTCTACGCGCCCGACCGGAAGTTCTGCGTCGGAATCACCGACAGCTCCACGACCGAGGGCGCCACAGCCAAGCAGGCCCCCTGCGCGGCCGACCGCACCGACCAGGTCTTCTTCATCGACTCCGTGTGATGCCGACGGGGTCCGTGGACGGCGCGTGATCCTCGTCGGTCGTCACGTCAGCGGTTCATCAGCCGCCCCTGCCAGCGTGTGCCGTTGTCGTCGGATTGTGGTGTGCGCCCCGGAGGGAGAGTCCTCGGATGAACATACGAGATGGACGGGAGGGACGGGACGCACGGGAGCGACGGGACAGGCGGGGCAGAGGGAAAAGCCTCGGCGTCGTCGTCGCCCTGCTGTGTGCCGCGTTGGCCGCCGCCCTCGGCCTGTCCGCACATGCCGCCGCTTCTGCCCCCGCTCCTGCCGAGCGCCTCTCCGCCGCGCAGGTGGTGAACATCGTCAGCACGCACAGCAAGCTGTGCCTGGAGACTCCCACGTCCGCCCTCGGCCAACCGGTGCGGCAGGGCCGCTGCTTCGGGAAGCCCACCGCCCGCTGGTACCTCCAGACCTCGGGCGCGAGCAGCGACGCGGTCAACATCGTCAGCGCGACGAGCGGCACCTGTGTCGGCGTGGAGAACGGCAGCCCCGCCGCCGGGGCCGCGGTCCGGCTGGCGGCATGCGGCAGCGGCCCTTCCGTCAGCTTCCGGATCGTGCCCATCGGCGACGGCGTCGGCTTCCAGACGATGACGTCCGCCCCGCCCAAGTGCTTGGAGGTGACCGAGTCCTCCACCGCCGACGGGGCGGTGCTGCGCCAGTGGGACTGCGGCCCGCAACCGGGCGCGCTCTTCGCCCAGCAGCAGCCGCCCCGGCAGTGGGACACCACACTCGTCAACGCCCACAGCGGCAAGTGCCTCGGCATCCTCGACCAGAGCGGGGCGGACGGCGCCAGGGCGGTCCAGCGTACGTGCGCGGGCGGCGGCGACCAGCGCTGGCAGGTCGTCGAACTGGGCGAGGGCAAGGTCGCCGTGGTCAACCAGAACAGCGGCAAGTGCCTCGCCGTCAGCAACGGAAGCCTGGACAACGGCGCCAACGTCAACCAGTTCTCCTGCGACGGCTACAAGTTCCATACGTGGGCCATGGCGCCGGAAGGGCCGACGGAGAACCGCACGTATACGCTCGCCAACCTCCGCAGCGGGAAGTATGTGGGCATACGTGGCCAGAGCACGGCGGAAGGCGCCCAGGCGGAACAGTGGGACCGTACCGCGCAAGCGGATCAGCTGTGGCGGATGCAACCGCTGGGCTGAATCCGGAGGGAATGAAGCGAGCGGACCGGGGTAGTCGCGGCTCATCGGGCCTCTCACGGACCCGGGGCCGATCGGACAGGGAGGGAAAACTCGACACCATGGCGACCACCACGCAGGCTGTGACCGTAAGCGAGCAATTGCCGCAGATCACCGCACCGCAGTCAGTGGCCCCGCAGGATGCCCGGGCTCTGTCGAAGCTGTTCTTCGGCCGGCTCGCCACGGTGGAGGAAGGCACCGCCGAGTACCAGTACGTGCGGAACACCCTGATCGAGATGAACATGTCGCTGGTCCGGTACGCGGCCGGACGCTTCCGGAACCGGGCCGACGACATGGAGGACATCGTCCAGGTCGGCATGATCGGTCTGATCAAGGCCATCGACCGCTTCGAGCTGTCCCGCGACACCCAGTTCGCCACCTTCGCGGTGCCGTACATCGTCGGCGAGATCAAGCGGTTCTTCCGTGACACCTCCTGGGCGGTGCACGTCCCGCGCCGCCTCCAGGAGGCCCGGGTGGAGCTGGCCAAGGCCACGGAGGAGCTGAGTACGCGGCTGGGCCGCGCCCCTCGGGTCGCCGAACTGGCCGCCCTCATGGACCTGACCGAGGACGAGGTCGTCGAGGCCCAGGTGGCCGCCAACAGCTACCACTCCACCTCCCTGGACGCGGCCGTGCACGGTGACCCCGACGAGGGCGAGGCGGCCCTCGCGGACTTCATCGGCGAGGAGGACCCCGCGCTGGAGCTCGTGGAGGACTTCCACACGCTGGCTCCTCTGATCGCCGGACTAGAGGAGCGCGACCGGGAGATCCTGCGGCTGCGGTTCGTCGACGAGCTGACCCAGTCGCAGATCGGTGAGCGCCTCGGCGTCTCACAGATGCATGTCTCCCGGTTGCTGACCCGCACGCTGAAGCGTTTGCGTACGGGCATGCTCCCCCCTGCCGGGTGACTCACCCCTGTCCGGTTGCCTCATCCCTGTCCGGCGCGGGTCGCTCGCCTCAGGGGCGGCCCCGCCAGTCGAGGCACACGATCAGGGCGTCGTCGTCGGCGGGAGTGGCCGTGCCGCGGTGCCCGGTGAGTTCATGGAGCACGAGCGCGGGACCTGCGACGGCGGCAGGAGGCGCGAGTTGGTCATCGCCCGGGTGAGCGCGCGCTCGCTGTAGCGCTCCCCCGTCGGCGACGCCACGTCGTACACCCCGTCGCTGACGAACAGGAGGCGGTCCCCGGGTTCGGCCTGGAAGCGCTCCGCGGTGTAGGGCGTGTCCTCGGCCATGCCGAGCGGGAGCTGTGCGTCCAGGCCGACGGGTTCGGTCCTGCCGTTGCGGATGCGCCACATCTTCGGGGAGCCCGCGTCGATGATCTCCGTCTCTCCTGTGCTGAGGTCGAAGCACAGGAGCAGCATGGAGAGGTGGACGGCGCCCTGGTAGTGACCGTAGACGGCCTGGTCGGCCAGGCAGGCCTGGTCGCTCAGCGAGAGTCCGGCGCGGCGGGCGTTGCGCAGCGCGTTGACGGCCAGGTTGGTGAGCAGGGCGGCTTCGATGCCCTCGCCCATGCCGTTGGTGACGGTGAGCGTGAGGTGGTCGGCGGAGGCCGACCAGTCGAAGTTGTCGCCGTGGATGGCGTAGGCCGGTTCCAGCTGGGCGCCGATCTCGTACTCGGGGCGGGAGCAGGACCGGCCCGGCAGCAGCTGCCACTGCATCTCCGCGGCGAGCGTGAGCCGGTCGCGCGTCGCGCCTGGAGATAGAGGTCGGTGTCGCGCTCGGCCACGACGATCTCGTGCCCGAGGACTTCCGCCACGTCGGCGAGTTCCCGCAGGGTGGCGGGGTCGCAGGCCACGGCCGGCAGCCGGACGCTGAGGATGCCGATGCGGTCGCCGCGCACGCTCACCGGGAGGTGGGCGGTGCACAGGTCCCCCTGGCCGTCGGCCTCGACGTGCGGCTCCTGCGCCCCGAAGGCCCGGCCGGGGGCGCTGGTGTGGATCGGTACGGGGGCCGCCGTGTACGGAAGGGCGTCGACCGGCTGGAGTATGGTCATCGCGTAATCGGCCATGAGCAGGTCGACGTCGCGGGCTGTGTAGTGCACGGTGAGCGCCTCCTGCACTGCTTCGAGAAGAGCGTGCGGTGCGGAGTTGCGCAGGGCGCGTTCCACAGCCATGAATCTGTCCACCGGTCGGGTACCACCTGTTCCTGTTCGGGATGGGACTGCGAGAGTTCGGGACGTGAGTCCGGGACGTGAGTGCGGAAGGAGCCGAGGGCCTGCCATGTCGCAGCGACTGACAGGACCACTGCGAAGTGTCACAGTTGAGGGCATGGATTCCGAAACTTCCGTCAGGGGCGACCAGGATGCGGCCGCGCATGCTGCCCGGGAAGTCATCGAAGTGCTTGAAGTGCTGTGGAGCAGGGGCAGGGACATCGCCCCGACGGCACCCGTGTCGTCGTCGCAGCTGCGCGTGCTGTACGCGCTGGACGGCGCTCAGGGGATCAACCTGCGGACGCTCGGTGAGTTCCTGGGATCGGCGCCATCCTCGGTCAGTCGTATGTGTGATCGCCTTCACGCTCTGGGCTTCATCGAGCGGTCCCTCAGCCCGGCCAGCCGCCGCGAACTCGAACTGCGCTTGTCGAGCCGGGGAGCAAATTACCTCACCGAGCTGCGGGCCCGTCGCGAGAGCGCGCTGCTGGAGCCGTCTCGGCGATGCGTCCCGCGGAGCGCTCCGCGCTGGTGAAGGGCCTGAACGGCTTCCACCGCGCGGTGGAGCACACCACGCCGGGGCGCACTCCGGCGGGCGACCGTCCGGTCGAGTCCGCCTGAACCTCCGCGCTGTCCGGCCCACGGGGCGCGTGCGGTCAAAGTTGGCCCGATCCCGTGGGTTTACTTTCCACGTTCCTAGGTACACACGGACGGTTGTGGAGGATCGACCAAGAATTGGTTCCTGTGAGGTGCAGGTGCGTTCAGCGGCGCGGCGCGGCCGACGGTCGGACACGGGCGGCAAGGGTGCAGGTCAGCGATCCAGTTGACGCGACGTCACGGTCCGCCTTCTGAAGATCGCGACTCTCGGTTAACATTTGCCGTGCGACAACAATTGCTAAGGTGGATGGAATGAACACCAGTGAGTCCGAGGCCCGGTTGCGCGTCAGCACCGCCCTGCGCGAGCAGGGCGAGAAGGTGGCCGACCGGTGGGTGCAACTCCAGTCGGAACAGGCCATCCTCGAGACGGGCATCACCGAGGCGGAGCTGAACGAAGAAGCCGATTCCTTGGTCGAGGCGCTGCTCGCCGGCCTGGAGACCGACATCCCTGTGCAGGATGTGGTCACCACGCACCCCGGTCTGCGCCGGGCCGTCACGGACCTGTCGATGCGCCGCGCGCGCGGCGGGGCGACCCCCACGGCGACCTCGCCGACCATATTGGCGCTCAAGGAAGCGCTGCTGGAAGCGGTGCAGTCCGACACGCGTGACGTGACCGCGCTCTACCACGCGGCGCTGTTCATCAACCGCCTGCTGGACACCGCGGGCGCGATGTCCTTCGAGATCTACGTGGAGGGCCGCGAGGAGATCATCCGCCGCCAGAGCCGTCAGCTCCTTGAGGTCTCCACGCCCGTGGTGCGCATCTGGGACCGGGTCCTTGCCGTGCCGCTGATCGGCACGCTCGACACCACCCGGACGCAGGTGGTGATGGAGAACCTGCTGGAGGCCATCGAGCGGGACGAGGCGCAGGTCGCGATCATCGACATCACGGGGGTGCCGACGGTGGACACCGCGGTCGCGCACCACCTGATGCAGACGGTCAACGCCGTACGACTGATGGGCGCCGACTGTGTGATCAGCGGCATCCGCCCGCCGATCGCGCAGATCATCGCGCAGCTCGGCATCGATCTGTCGGCCATCCTGACCCGGGCGACGCTGGCCGACGCCCTGGCCGCCGCCATCCCGCTGCTCACGGATCAGCCGGCCCACCAGTCCCCGTTCGCGGACGTGCGGTGAGCGGCGCGCGGAGCGGCGTCCCGATCCTGCGGCTCGGTGACGTGCTGGTCACCGGTCTGCTCAACGAACTGGACGACAAGGCCGCGATCGCCTTCACCGAGGAGCTGACGGAACGCATCGTCGGCGACCGTGCGCGCGCCGTCCTCATCGACATCTCCCGGCTGGAGATCATCGACTCGTTCGTGGCCCGCACGCTCATGGAACTGACCACCACGGCACGTCTGCTGGGAGCCAGGGTCATAGTGGCCGGCATGCGACCCGCGGTCGCGATCACTCTGGTGGAACTGGGACTGGAGCTGTCCGGCGTGGAGACCACCCTCAACGCCGAGCAGGGCATGATGGCGTTGGGCTGGCAGCCGGCCTCCCGACCCCCAAAGGGGGGCCCCGTTGTCCCTCTACGGTGACCTCGAAGAGACGGCGGCCCGCCCCTCCCCCACGCGCGCCGAGAGCCACTCGGAGAGCGAGGGCCTGCGCGCCGTCCACGCCATCCGGGCCGAGGAGGACCTGCTGGCGACGCGGCACGCGGTGCGCGAGGCGACCTTGCGGGCCGGGTTCGGACTCGTCGACCAGACACGCATCGTCACGGCCGCCAGTGAACTGGCCCGCAACGCCTATGTGCACGGTGGCGGCGCACCCTCACCCTGGAGATCGTGCAGCAGAGCGGCCGCCGGGGCCTGAAGCTCGTGGTGAGCGATCAGGGACCGGGCATCGCCGACATCGAGCAGGCGTTCACCGACGGGTTCACCACCGGTGCGGGCCTCGGGCACGGTCTGGGCGGCGCGCGGCGCCTCATGGACGAGTTCCATGTGTGGTCCTCCCCCGGCCGGGGCACGACCGTGACCGCCGTGCGCTGGAACGGACGCGGGTGAACAGCGACGTCGCGGCCCGTACTCTGCACATCGCCATCGACCATCCGAGCGCTGTGCAGAGTGCGGCCGACCATGCCCGTTCCGTCGCCTCCGCCTGCGAGATGCGGGGCGTGCTGCCCGACCAGGCGGCCGTCCTGGCGAGCGAGTTGGCCAGCAACATCGTCAAGCACGCCCGCAACGGCGCCCTGTTCGTCCACCCGGCGCCGCTCGGCGGCGGCCTGGACGTCCTGGCCGTCGACACCGGCCCCGGCATGTCCGACATCGGCCTGAGCCTCAGGGACGGGTACAGCACCACCCGGACGATCGGGGCGGGCCTCGGCGCCGCACGCCGGATCGCCACGGACTTCGCCATCCGCTCCGAGGTGGGGCTCGGCACGCTCGTCCACGCCCGCCTGGCCGGTCCGGACGCCCCGCCGCCCGCGACGGCCCTGGGCGCCCTGTGCCTGCCCGCCGACGGAGAGGAAGCGAGCGGCGACGGATACGCCGTCGCCGAGGACTCCGGAGTCGCACCGCGCTGGTGATCGACGGCCTCGGCCACGGCCCCGAGGCCGCCATGGCGGCCAGCGCGCCGAGCGTACGTTCCTGGCGGACCCGGCCGCCCCGCTGGCGACCATCCTGGCCGCCCTGCACAAGGCGCTGCGACACACGCGCGGCGCCGCCGTGGCCGCGCTGCGCCTCGCCGAAGGGCGGGCCGAGTTCTGCGGGGTGGGCAATGTCCGCGCGGTGGCGCTCTCCCCCGAAGGCGTACACCACCAGTTCAACGGGCAGGCAGGGATCATCGGATACACCCTGCCCAAGCCCAGGAGCCGGTTCGTGGACCTGTCCGACCACACCACCGTGGCCGTGCACACCGACGGCATCGACCACCGGTGGACGCAGACCCCCACCCCCGCGCGTCTCACGCTGCCCCCGGCGCTGCTGGCCGCCTCCCTGACCCACACCCATCGCCGGCGTCGTGACGACGCCACCGTCCTTGCCCTTGGCCCCCACCTGGGAATGAGATGACCCGCGAAACCTTCCGTACGCTCACGGCTCTGCGGCACACCGTGCGCAGCATCGCCCTGGGGCACCGGCTGCCGCCGACGACCGGGCGCGCGCTCGTCCTGGTCGCTGAGCGAGGTGGCCGCCCCGGCCCTGGGTGGCGGCCGCCCCGTCACCCTGATGAGCGGACGCGAGACGGACGAGGACGGCGCCCACCAGCTGACGCTGGCCCTGCGGCTGCCGCAGCAGAACTCCGTCCCCGTCGTGGTGCCGGAGCGGCTGCCGCTGCGCGCGCGGACCCACTCGGACGGCACGGTGGTGTGGAACCTCCCGCTGCCGTCCACCGGCACGAACGGCCATCCGGTCCCCGGCATCGGGCAGCAGGCGTGCCGTTCCACGGCGCCCTCCGCCGCGGCGGCGCAGAGCAGCGAGGCGGACGTCGCGCTCCTTGAGGAGGAGCTACGGGCGGCGCTGGCCCGCGCCGACGCCCTGGCGGACGAGCACCGCATGCTCAAGCACGAACTGGCCGAGACCAACAGCGGGGTCCTGGCCCTGTACGTACAGCTGGAGGAGCGCGACGAGCAGCTGCGGACGGCGCACGGCCGCACCCTGCGCGCCCTGGAAGACGCGCTGCGCCCCAGACCCCTGCACGTCGACGGCCTGGAACTGGCCGTGCACTACGCCCCCGCGAGCGACGAGGCACCCACCGGCGGCGACCTGTACGACTGGTTCACCCTCCCGGACGGCACGGTCCACATCACCGTCGTCGACGCGCTCGGGCACGGCATCACCAGTACGCGCACCGCGCTGACCGTCACGCACTCGGTACGCACCCTCGCCCTGGAGGGGCACCCGCTGGAGAGCATCGTGGCGCGTACCGACAGCGTCCTCGCGCCCTTCGACCAGAACGTCATGGCCACCCTGCTGCTGGCCCGGCTGAACCTCGCCGACGGCCGCCTCACCCTGGCCAACGGCAGCCATCCGCCCGCCCTCCTCGCCCGGCGCGACGGCACCGCGAGCTATCTGGAGGTGCGCGGACGGGGCGTCGGCTTCCCCATGCCGGGCAGCGACCGCGTCCTGACGGCGACCATGGAGCCCGACGACGTCCTGCTGCTCTACACCGACGGTCTCACCGAGAGCCGCAGGGACCCGTGCGAAGGCGAGGCCCGGCTCAAGGAGGCCCTGTGCCGCCACCGGGCGCGCCCTACCGAGCAGATCCCCGGCCTGCTGGCCGAGGATCTGCTCAGCGACGTCCTCCATCAGGACGACACCCTGGCGATCGCGGTGCGGCGCACGGCCGTGTGAGGCGGCCTCAGAGTCCGGCCAGCCGGCTGTGGAGAGCGCGTGCCGTCGTGGCGGCGTGTTCCTCCAGGACGCTGAAGTGGTCGCCGGGCACGGTCACTTCGGCGTGCGGCAGGCTCCAGGGCGGGGCGGGTTCCGCGCCGGGCAGCGGGTCCCGCGCCCGGAGGTACAGGGTCGGGGCGGCGAGCTGTACGGGCTTCCAGGCGGCGAAGAGCGCGAAGTAGCCGGCCATCGCCGTGAGCCGGTGGGGATCTGCCGAAGGGGACGCCGCGGCTCGTCGCAGCATGTCCGACGTCATCGCGGAGAGCGACTGCCGGCCTGGTCCGCGTCGTGCGGGTAGGTGTCCACCAGTACGAGGGCGGCCGGGGCGGAGCCGTCCGCCGCCAGCCGCTCGGCCACCGCCTGGGCCACCCAGCCGCCGGCTGACCGGCGAGCAGCACGGCCGCGCCCGCCCCGCGACGGCGCGAACCGCGGTGACATGGGCGGTGACCAGGGCGTCCAGCGCGGCCGGCAGCGCCTCGCCCGGCGCGAAGCCCGGGTGCGCACCGCGACACCGGACGCAGATCCCGCAGCGCGGCGCCGAGTCGCTCGTACTCGTGGGGGGCCGGAGAGCGCGCTGAGGGAGGGGAAGCAGATCAGCGGGGCGCCCGCGCCGCCCGGTGTGAGGGTGACGGGTTCGAGGGCCGCGCGGGCGGCCTCGGCGACGTCGAAGACCGGCCGCAGGCGTGCCGCGACGGTGAGCAGCGCCATGCCGTCCCAGGCGCGGCCCCGGTGACAGGCGTTGCGGAAGAGCATGCTCAGGGAATCCGGCGTGTCCTCGGTGTCCGGTGCGTCGCCTGCCCGCGTCGCCGGGGCGCCCGGTGCGGCGTCGCGCACGCCGCCGTCCCGTGCGTACCGCTGCGCCAGCTCGACGGCGACCGCCCGTGGCGTCGGGGAAGTCGAACAGCAGCGTGGACGGGAGTGCCAGCCCGGTCGACGCCGCGAGCTGGTTCCGCAGCTCGACGGCGGCCAGGGAGTCGAGGCCCAGGTCCGCCAGCCGGTCGCTGGCGTCGATCGCGCTCGCTCCCTCCGGGTGGCCGAGGACGGCGGCCGCCTGGGAGCGCACCTCGGTGAGCAGCAGTTCTGTCCGCTCGCTCGGGGAGGAGGCGGCCCATCGCCCGGCGAACCCGGTCGCGCCGCCTCCGCCCGCTTCCGTGGCGCCGGGCTCGGGCGTCCGCGGCTGGTCACGGCGGTGCGGCAGCACTGGAGGCGACCCGGGTGATGCGGGCCGCGACCACGTCGGGGGCGTCCCCGGCCACGGCGGCGTCGAAGAGCCTCAGGCCCTCCTGCGGCGCGAGCGGGACGAATCCGGAACGGGCCATCCTGCGCAGGTCCACGTCGGTGAGGCGCGCCGTCATGCCGTCGCGCTGCCGCCACGGCCCCCAGGCGATGGAGACGCCCGGCAGACCGCGTGCTCTGCGGTGCCGCGCGAGCGCGTCCAGGACGTGGTTGGCCGCCGCGTAGTTGGCCTGGCCCGCGGAGCCGAAGACACCCGCCACGGAGGAGAACAGCGCGAACAGCGCCAGATCGTGCCCCCGGGTCAGTTCGTGCAGGGCGAGAGCGGTCCCTGCCTTGGCCCTCAGTACGCGTGCCAGGCGGTCGGGGGTGAGGGTGGCGACGATGCCGTCATCCAGTACGGCGGCGCTGTGGACGACACCGGTCAGCGGATGGGCCTCCGGTACGGAATCGAGCAGGGCGGCGAGCTGCGCCCGGTCCGTGAGGTCGCACGCCCGCACCGTCACTTCGGCTCCCATCGCGGCGAGTTCGGCGACCAGCGCGTCCGCTCCTGGGGCCTGCGGTCCGCGGCGGCCCGCGAGGAGCAGATGCCGTACGCCGTGGCCGGTGACCAGGTGCCGGGCCATCATCATGCCGAGCGAACCGGTGCCGCCGGTGATCAGGACGGTGCCCTCCGGATCGAGCCGCCGCCGCGGGGCCCTGCGTTCGTCCAGCCTGACCAGCTCCGGTACGAAGGCGCTTCCGTTCCGTACGGCTGTTTCGGGCACCGGGGCGGCCAGGAGCGTGGGGACGAGCCGCCAGGAGTCGGGGTGGTCGTCCACGTCGAGCAGGGCGAGGCGGCCCGGGTGCTCGCGCAGGGCCGAGCGGACCAGACCCCACACCGCGGCGTGGGCCGGTGCGAAGTTCTCCGCGTCCGTCGCGGGACCGGCCGGGGAGACGGCGCCCGAAGTGACGAGAACGAGGCACGAGTCGGCCAACCGCGGCTCGGCGAGCCACTCTTGGACGAGCCGCAGGGCCCGGCTCACCGTCTCCAGCACCGGCGCCACCGGGTCCTCACCGCGCGCGAGCGGCGTCTTGGGCGGCGACGGGCACGAGGCGACGACCACGGCGGGCGAACCGTCGCCCGCGGCTGCCGGGTCGAGGTAGGTCGGGACGCCGGAGCCGGGGGGAGCGAGGAGATCGGCCGGCCGTGTGCCGACCGCTCCCAGTACGCCCCAGGTCGGCGCCGTCGTGGGTCCGGGCGGCAGAGCCGAGGGCACCCAGTCCAGCCGGTGGAGGAGGCCGACGTCCGGGCCAGCCGGGTCCAAGTCCGCCGCGTCCAGGCCTGCCGGGACCAGATCCGCCACGTCCAGGGCAGCCGGGTCCAAGTCCGCCGCGCCCCGGCTTGCCGGGTCCAGGTCCGCCGCCTTCGCCCCCGTCTCCGGGCCGGTCCTCGGAAGCGGCCGCCAACGTCAGCGACCGCAACGTGGCCGCCAAGGCCCCCGCCCCGTCGGTCAGTTCCACCTCGGCCCGGCCGTTCGGCCCGGGAGAGATCCGCACCCGTAGCCGCTGCCTGTCGGTGACGGCGGCGGCGTACAGCGCCACTCCTTCGAAGGCGAACGGCAGGCGCACCCCGCTGCTGTCGCTCTTCGCCGCCCCGGCACGGTCCGCCAGGCGGCCGTCGAGCGCGAGGGCGTGCAGGGCCGCGTCCAGCAGCGCGGGGTGCAGGAGGAAGTCCGGGCCACTGACCTGGCGGGCCGGGGTCTGCGCGGCCTCGGGGAGCACGACGTCGGCGTCGAGATCCGTCCCGTGCCGCCAGGCGCCACGCAGGCCCCGGAACGAGGGGCCGTACGCCAACCCGGCCCCGGCCAGCGGCTCATACGGGCCGTCGGCCGCGTCATCGTCGGCGTACAGCGGGACGGCACCCGAGGGCGGCCACGCTGCTGTGCCGCGCGTGGCGCGGTCCCGCGGCTCAGGTCCCCGCTCCGGTACGAGTGTCCCGGAGGCGTGCAGGCGCCAGGGGTGGTGACCAGCCGGCGCGGGTGGCCGGCCGTGGAAGAGGACGGTCCGGCGGCCCGCGCCGTTCGGGGCCGACACCGTGACCCGGAGGTCGACCGTCGCGTCCGGGGGCAGCACCAGCGGCGCGGTCAGGGTGAGTTCGGCCAGGCCGGGCGCGCCGGCCGAGGCACCGGCGTACAGGGCCATCTCCACGAAGGCCGTGCCCGGCAGCAGCACCGCCCCTGCCCACGGTGTGGTCGCCCAGCCACGGGTGGTCGTGGACGGAGAGCGGCCCGCCCAGCAGCAGCCCGCCGTCGGCCTTCGCGGTGCGGTGCGTCAGGAACGGATGGGCGGGCTCGCCCGGCACCGGAGCGGGCCGCCGGCGCCGGGCGGCGTCGAGCCAGTACCGGCGGCGCCGGAAGGCGTAGGTGGGGAGGGGAACGCGCCGGGGGCGGTGACCGGCGAAGACGGCTTCCCAGTCGACGGGCACCCCATGGCTGTGCAGGGCCGCCACGGTCTCGGTCAGCGCGTCCGCCTCCGGCCGGGCCTTGCGCAGGGTCGGCAGGAGCAGCGGCGCCAAGGGCTGTTCGGACTCGGGGCCGGGGTTGGGCAGGGGCCCGGCATCAGGGTCGAGCGTGGGCCCGGCGAGGCAGTCCCGTACCAGGCCCGGGAGAGCACCGCGTCCGGGCCGACCTCCACGAAGTGCGCCGCGCCACGGTCCCGCAGGTGGGTCACCGTGTCGGCGAAGAGGACCGGGCGGCGGACGTGGTCCACCCAGAACTCCGGTGAGCGCACCTCCGCGTCGTCGGCCGCCCTCCCGGCACGGCGGTGACCAGGGGAAGCCGCGGCGCGGTGAAGGCCAGGCC
This sequence comes from Streptomyces huasconensis, assembly GCA_004010275.1. Lineage (GTDB taxonomy): Bacteria > Actinomycetota > Actinomycetes > Streptomycetales > Streptomycetaceae > Streptomyces > Streptomyces huasconensis. Next base: position 2,429 of record RBWT01000077.1, on the reverse strand, counting down.
GCGCACCGCCTCCGCGAAGTCGGCCAGCATGGGTTCCATCCGCGAGGAGTGGAAGGCGTGGCTCACCCGCAGAGGTGTCGCGGACCGGCCCCGCTCCCGGTACTCCGCGACGGTCCGTGCCACGTCCGTCTCGTCCCCGGAGACGACCACGGAGGAGGGCCCGTTGACGGCGGCGATCTCCACGGCCCGCCCCGTCTCGGCGAGGTGGGCCGCCACGTCCTGCGCACGCGCGTCCAGGGAGGCCATCGCACCGCCCGGGGGCAGCGCGTCCATGAGCCGGCCCCGGGCCGCCACCAGCGCGCAGGCGTCCTTGAGGGACAGCACTCCGGCGGCGTGCGCCGCGGTCACCTCGCCGAGCGAGTGCCCGGCCACCAGATCGGGGCGCACACCCCACTCCCCCAGCAGCCGGAACAGGGCCGTCTCCAGGGCGAAGAGCGCGGGCTGAGCGAACCGGGCCGTCTCCAGGAGCGCGCCCTTCTCCGTGCCGGGACCGGCGAACACGACGTCGCGCAGCGGCACCGGGAGCCAGGGATCGAGCAGGGAGCACGTCTCGTCGAAGGCGCGCGCGAAGCCCGGATACAGCTCCCGCGACGCGTACAACTCCCGGCCCACGCCGAGGCGTTGACTGCTCTGGCCGGTGAAGAGGAACGCCAGCGGGCCCCGGCTGCGGGAGGTGCCCGTCCGTACCCCGGGCGGGCGGGCTCCTTCGGCCACCCCGTGGAGGGAGGCGAGCAGGTGGGCGCGGTCGCGGGCCACCACCACGGCCCGGTGTTCGAAGGCCGTCCGGGTGGTGGCGAGCGCGTACCCGATGTCCCGTGGGGTGGCGTCCGGGTCGGCGGCCACCCGCGCTGCGAGCCGACGGCCTGGGCGCGCAGTTCGGACGTGCTCCTCGCCGACACCGGGACGGCGAAGGACACCCCCGGCGTGCCGTCGCCGTCGAAGTGGCCGCTGCCGACCGGGCTTTCGGCTTCCCGGCCGTCCGACACGGGGGCCGACGGCGCGGTGTCCGGGTCGCCGGTGGCTCCTCGATCACCACATGGGCGTTGGTGCCGCTGATGCCGAACGAGGACACACCGGCCCGGCGCGGGCGGCCCGTCCTCGGCCACGGTACCGACCGGGACAGGAGCGCGACCCGCCCCGACGACCAGTCGACCCGGTCCGTCGGTTCGTCGGCGTGCAGCGTGCGCGCAGCAGACCGTGGGCCATCGCCTGGACGGTCTTGATCACTCCCGCCACCCCGGCCGCGGCCTGTGAGATGGCCGATGTTCGACTTCACCGAGCCGAGCCGGAGCGGACGCTGCCGCTGGGTCCGCCCGTACGTCGCCAGGAACGCCTCCGCCTCGATGACGTCACCGAGCCGGGTGCCGGTGCCGTGCGCCTCCACCGCGTCGATGTCGTCGGGCGTCAGCCCGGCCTGCGCGAGGGCTTGCCGGATCACCCGCTGCTGCGCGGGTCCGTGCGGAGCCGTCAGGCCGTTGCTGGCTCCGTCCTGGTTGACCGCCGAGCCGCGCACGACGGCCAGCACCGGAAGCCCAGGCGCGGCGCCGCCTCGGACTGCCGGGCCAGCAGCAGCATGCCGGCGCCCTCGGCCCACCCGGTGCCGTCGGCGGCGGCCCCGAACGCCTTGCAGCGGCCGTCCGGGGCCAGCGCCCGCTGCCGGCTGAACTCCACGAACGACGACGGTCCGGACATCACCGTGACCCCGCCCGCCAGCGCGTACGAGCACTCCCCGCGCTCCAGCGCCTGGGCCGCGAGGTGCAGGGCCACCAGGGACGACGAACACGCCGTGTCCACCGTGAGGGCCGGTCCCTCCAGGCCGAAGGTGTACGCGATGCGGCCCGAGGCGACACTGCCCGCGTTGCCCAGACCGAGGTAGCCCTCGACCTGCTCGGGCGTCTCGGCGAGGCGGTTCGCGTAGTCGCTGTACATCATCCCGACGTACACGCCGGCCGACGAACCGCGCAGGGTGCGCGGCACGATTCCGGCGTACTCGAAGGCCTCCCAGGCCACTTCGAGCAGCAGCCGGTGCTGCGGGTCCATGGCCAGGGCCTCCCGGGGCGATACGCCGAAGAAGCCGGGATCGAAGCGGTCGACGCCGGAGAGGAAACCTCCCTCGCGCACGTACGTCCGTCCGGGCCGCCCGGGGTCCGGGTCGTACAGCGCCCCCGTGTCCCAGCCGCGGTCGGAGGGGAACGGGCCGATGGCGTCCCTGCCCTCGGCCACCAGCTCCCACAGCTCTTCGGGGGTGGTCACGCCTCCGGGGTAGCGGCAGGCCATCCCCACGATGACCACGGGGTCGTCGTCCGGCCGGGCGTCACCCGGCCGGGTGGTGCGGGGCGGCGGGCCGGGGGGGCGGCGCCGCGCGTGCGGAGGTACCCGGCCGGGTGGTGCGGGGCGGCGGGCCGGGGGGGCGGCGCCGCGCGTGCGGA
>RBWT01000076.1 GCA_004010275.1 Streptomyces huasconensis | reverse complement strand
GCCGAGCCGGGCACCTCGCCCTCGATGAGCCCGGCCCCGGCGCGTCGCGCAGCAGCGGCCCGGCGAGGAACGGCGCGGCCACCGCGGCGGGCAGGGCCACGCAGGCCCACTGCCCCGCCGTCGACAGGACGAGCCGCCGGGTGCCCCGCCCCCGCGCGCGGCCAGCAACGCCAGTTCGGGGCGGCGGTGTGCGGCGAGCTGCCGCGCGGTGAGGACGAGGGCGGCCACGGCGAGCGCGGCCAGGAGCCGTCGCGGGGACGTAGAGCCCGGCGCGGGCCACGGCGATCGGTGTGGTGAGGCGGCCGAGCGCCCGGCGCAGCCCGGCCGACACGGTGATGTCGTCGCCGTCGCGATGTGGTGCCCGCTTTCGCCGCCCCGCAGGACGGAGAGCGAGGCATCGCTGCCCGAGAAGCGCCGGGCACGCTCCTGAAGCGGCCCGATGGCGTCGAGCCGCAGCCCGCCCGCGTCGGGCACCCGAGCCACAGCGCCGCCGCGTCCCCGGTGAGCCCCCGGCTGCCGTGAACGCCCCGCGCGCCACGACCGCCACGGAGTCGGGCGTTCCGAACGTACTGCTCAGCACGGCCCACACGGCGGGCGAGCGGCCCCCGGTGGCGTACACCCCGACGACCTTCGTCCGCACGAGGCGTTGCTCGGCGCCTCGTAGCGTGATGTCGTCCCCGGGCCGCACGGCGAGTTCGGCGGCGGCGGCTCGGTCAGCCGCGACCTCGACGGCCCGGCGCGGGGGCGCGGCCAGCGCCCGGCCCGGAGCGCGGCGTGCCGCTCCGCGCCCTCCAGGGCGCGACGGTGAGGGTGGCGTCCTGCCGCGGATGGCCGGCGGCCCCGGTGACGGCGAGTTCGTCGCTCCGGGCCGCGGCGCCCGGCAGCGCCGACCAGGTGTGATGCGGCACGTCGCGGTAGGTGCGACCGAGGGCGGCCCTGGCGGCCCGGTCCAACTCCCACGCGCTGTCCGCCCTGTGCGGTCCCGCGACCTCGACGACGGCCTCCCGGTCGGCGGCGAGCCGCCGCTGCGCCCCGCCCTCCACGGCCTTCTCGCCGAGCCCGCGAGAGCGGCGAGCACGGTGGCCGCGAGCAGCACGGCGAGCCCGGCGGCCCCCAGGACCACCCCGTGATGCCGACTCCCCCGCACCGCGGCGGGCACCCGCCGTCCACTCACCGCACCGGTCTCCCCCCGAGTGACCGGCACAGTATGGGCGTACGCAAAGAAGGCCCGCAATGGTCCGGACGAACCGGAACCACCGCGGGCCACAAGGCAGTTGATACCCCTGATACCCCGTCAGGCGCTCAAGGCGCCGACGGCGGCACGCCCGGAGGTGTCAGCGGACCTCGGTGATCTCGGGGCCGCGCTGGAGCTGCCCCATGCCGCCCGAGAACCGCGAGCCTTCCTGCTGCTCCTGCTGGACGCTGCCCTCGGCGACCATCTGCGCGTCGTCCGGCAGCTTCAGGACGATCGGGTCGCGCGGCGCCATCGGCCCCTCGCCGCGTACGACGACGGTGTCCCGGAAGATCTGCTCCAGGAGCCCGGCGGCCTGCGGCTGCACCGCGCCCTGCCCGGAGATCACGCCGCGCAGGAACCAGCGCGGCCCGTCGACGCCGATGAAGCGCACGACCTGCACGCCACCGGTGCCGTCCGGCAGCTGGACCGGGACCTGCGCGCGCAGCTCCCAGCCGAGGGGGCCCTCGACCTCGTCGATGACACCGCCCTGCTGGGTGATGCCGGTGGCGATCTCCTCGCGGACCTCGCTCCAGATGCCCTCCTTCTTGGGGGCGGCGAAGCCCTGGAGCTGGATGGCGCTGTCCTGGAGCACGACGGTGGCCGCGACGATCGCGTCGCCCGCGACCTCCACCCGCAGCTCCATGCCCTCGACCCCCGGCACGAAGAGCCCACCGAGGTCCACCCGGCCCTCGCCGGGCTCGCGGACCTCGGAGATGTCCCAGGGACCGTCGGGACGGGGCTCCGGCTCCAGCCGCGCGCGCGAGCGCGCGACGTCGGCGGAGTCGTTGCTGTCCACGCCGTCGACGACCTGCTCGTCCGCGCCCGCCGCGTCCTCGGCGGCACTGTCCTTCTTGCGACGTCCGAACACGTCACTGTCCTTCCCGGTCGGATACGACCGATGCGTATCGATTCCCACCCGTTTGTTCGCCCGGGCTCACGCCCGGGCCGACGCCCACGGCGGCATGGCCGCCGGTGGACCCGAAGCCCCCCTCGGCCCGTGCCGATACGGGAAGCTCCGCCACCTCCTGGAAGCGCACCTTCTCGACCTGCTGGACGACCAGTTGGGCAATCCGGTCGAAGCGCTCGAACCACACGGACTCGCGCGGATCGAGATTCACGACGATCACCTTGATCTCTCCACGGTACCCGGCATCCACCGTCCCCGGGGCATTCACCAGAGCGACACCGCAGCGGGCCGCGAGCCCGGAGCGGGGGTGCACGAAGGCCGCGTACCCCTCGGGGAGCGCGATGGACACCCCGGTGGGCAGCACGGTCCGCTCACCGGGCGCGAGTTCGCCGGCCTCCGTCGTGCGCAGGTCGCAGCCCGCGTCACCGGGCTGCGCGTACTCCGGCAGCGGCACCTCGGGGTCGACGCGCCTGATCAGCACGTTCAGCTCGCCGGAAGGGGTACGGGACGTCACGGGTTCACCTCGAAAGCACGGGCACGCCGGATCTGGTCCGGGTCGTTCATGGCGGCCCGGATCTCCTCCGGGCGGCCGTTGTCGATGAAGTGGTCGACCTTCACCTCGATGAAGAGGGCGTCGGCGCGGACCGCGACGGGTCCGTCGGGGCCGCCGATCCGGCCGGTGGCCCTGGAGTAGATCTTCCGTCCGGCGACGGCGGTGACCTCGGCCTCCAGGAACAGCACGGTGCCCAGCGGCACGGGCCGTACGAAGTCGGTCTCCAGGCGGCCGGTCACGGCGATCACCCGCAGCAGCCAGTTCAGGGAGCCCAGCGTCTCGTCGAGCGCGGTGAGCGGACGCCGCCGTGGGCGAGGCCCGGGGCGCCCTGGTGCGCCTCGCGCACGGTGAACTCGGCGGTGACGCTCACCCCGTCGCCGGCGCGTGCCGCGAGGTGCAGTCCGTGCGCCTGGCCTTCGCCGCAACCGAAGCAGTCTTCGTAGTGGGCGCCGATCAGCTCGCCGGGAGCGGGCGCGTCGGGGTGGCGGACGGGCGCTATGGCGTCGGCCGGGGGCGTCAGAGCTGCGGAAGTACCACTCACAGGCGCAGACCTTACCTCCGCGTCAGTGCTCACAGCTCCCCGTGCCAAGCTTGGTTCCATGCAGCCTTACGAAGAACGCCTGACCGCGCCCCGTTCGTGGTGGTTCGCCTCGGTCCTGGTGGGTGTGGCGATGGCCCTGATCATGCTGCCGTTCGGCACGCTGCCGCTCCTCGGCGGCCTGGTCGGCGGTACGGCGGTGGCGGCGGTGGTCACCAGTGCGTACGGCTCGGTGCGCATCCGCGTGGTGGCCGATTCGCTGGTCGCCGGCGACGCGCGGATTCCGGTGTCCGCCCTGGGTGAGGCGGAGGTCCTGACGGGCGAGGAGACCCGCGCCTGGCGTTCCTACAAGGCCGACCCGCGCGCCTTCATGCTGCTGCGCGCGTACATCCCCACGGCGCTGCGCGTACCGATCACGGACCCGGACGACCCGACACCGTACGCGTACCTCTCGACACGGCATCCGGAGGCCCTGGCGGAGGCCTTGCAGGCCGTACGCCAAAGCGCCCTCTGAGGGGCTCAGCCCCCCAGCTCCTTGGGCCGCCCCGCGATCCGCAGCGGATCGTCCGGCGTCTCCAGAGGCGGCAGCTCCGGCAACGCGTCCCACGGAATCTGCCGCTTCCGCAGGTCGGCGCGGATCTTCTCGGCGAGCTTCTTCGTGTCCCGGCGGTTCATCACCGCCCCGACCGCGGCGCCCACCATGAAGGGCATGAGGTTCGGGAGGTTCCGGACCATGCGCTTCATGATCTGCTGGCGCAGCTCCCGCTTCATCTGGCCACCCAGCGCCGCGTTGAGCGTCGTGGGCCTGGTCACGTCGACGCCGCGCTCCTGCGTCCACGACGTCAGATACGCGGCACTGCGCTCCTTGAGATTGCCGCCGGGCCGCAGTCCGTAGACCTCGTGCAGCTCGGCGATCAGCTTCAGTTCCACGGCCGCCACGCCGGTGATCTCGGCCGCGAGTTCGGCGGGCATCGCCGGCGGCACGGGCATCATCGCCGCGGCGCCCACACCCGCGCCCACCGTGGACGAGGCATTGGCGGCGCCCGCGACGAGTTTGTCCGCGAGCTGCTCGGGGCCGAGGCCCGGGAACTGCTTGCGGAGGGTCGTCAGATCGCGGACCGGGACCCGCGGGGCGTTCTCGATGAGCCGGTCGGCGAGGTAGCCGATGCCGGCCTTGGCGCCGCGCCCGCCCTTGCGCACGCCTTCCCTCACTCCGTCCGCGACAGCGCGACGCGGCTCCGGGACCCGGTTGTCCGAGTGGTCCCAGAGGCCTTGTCGGCCGCCGTCTCGTCCGGCGCCACCTCGACGGCGCTCGCCGGTTCGAGCGAGGCTGCTCCGTTGAGGGAAGAGCCCCGCTCGTCGTCACGCACGCCGTCGCCCGAGGCGGCGGCCTGGTCCGCTCCGCGCTTGCGGAAGCGGCGCTTCCTGGACGGGGTCGAGCCAGTCATGGCCGACCCCGCCTCAGTCGCAGTCGCGGCAGATCGGCTGGCCGTTCTTCTCCTTGGCCAGCTGGCTGCGGTGGTGCACCAGGAAGCAGCTCATGCAGGTGAACTCGTCCTGCTGCTTCGGGAGCACCCGGACGGCGAGCTCCTCGTTGGACAGGTCCGCGCCGGGCAGCTCAAGGCCCTCGGCGGCCTCGAACTCGTCGACGTCCACTGACGAGGTCGATTTGTCGTTCCGCCGCGCCTTCAGCTCCTCGAGGCTGTCCTCATTGACATCATCGTCGGTCTTGCGTGGGGTGTCGTAGTCCGTTGCCATTGTCGCTCTCCCCCTCTGGGTGTCTGCGGTGTCTCAGCGCACGTAACGCGTGAGGAGCCGGGCTTGTGCCCGACCCGAGGCGGAGATTTTGCCTCACATCAAGGTCTGTTACTCAATCGACACCCAACCGCACCCCTCAAGAGGTGATCGGCTTGGATGGCGATCGGGACCGTACACGGTCCGAATGTCGCACTTTACGGGCGTCACCCCGTGTACTTCCCGTGATCAGGACCCCCGAAAACCCGGATTTTCCAGGCTTTCCGGCGACTTTCACGATCACGGAGAGTAGATGGCGAGAAATACGCCACTGTGATGGAACGCACACGGATCTCCCGGGATCGAGTCCCGAAAATTCCGCGTAAAGCGAACACACCGTCGAGTTCGTGGCAGCGTGTCAGATGGGAAGCGTGACGCGCATCATGAGCCCACCCCCCTCGCGTGGCTCCGCGATGATACGGCCCCCGTGGGCTCTCGCCACCGACCGGGCGATCGACAGGCCGAGTCCGACGCCCTTGTCGCTGCCCGTCCGCTCCGTCCGCAGCCTGCGGAACGGCTCGAAGAGGTTGTCGATCTCGTACGCGGGCACCACCGGGCCCGTGTTCGACACCACCAGGACCGCCTGACCGTGCTGAGCCTCCGTGGTGACCTCGACCCATCCGCCCTCCCGTCGCCCACCACCGCCCTTCTCCGGAAGGGCTTCGCCCTGCCCCTCCTGACTCGGCACGTTGTACCTGACGGCGTTCTGGACGAGGTTCAGAGCGATCCGCTCCAGGAGGACGCCGTTGCCTTGGACGACGGCCGCGCCGCGCTCCCCGCGGATCTCCACGCCCTTCGCCTCGGCCTCGCCGCGCACCTGGTCGACGGCGCGGTCGGCGACCTCCGCCAGGTCGACGGGCTTGCGCTCGACGATCTGGTTGTCGCTGCGGGCGAGCAGCAGCAGGCCCTCCACGAGCTGCTCGCTGCGTTCGTTGGTGGCCAGGAGCGTCTTGCCGAGCTGGTGGAGCTCGGGGGGCGCCCCGGGGTCGGAGAGGTGCACCTCGAGGAGCGTGCGGTTGATCGCCAGCGGCGTGCGCAGCTCGTGCGAGGCGTTGCCGACGAAGCGCTGCTGGGCGGTGAAGGCGCGCTCCAGGCGGTCCAGCATCTCGTCGAAGGTGTCGGACAGCTCCTTCAGCTCGTCGTCCGGGCCGTCCAGCTCGATGCGCCGGGTCAGGTCCGTCCCGGCCACCCTGCGGGCGGTACGGGTGATGCGGCCCAGCGGCGAGAGGACGCGGCCCGCCATCGCGTACCCGAAGGCGAAGGCGATGACGGCGAGGCCGAGGAGGGCCAGAAGTGAGCGGCTGAGGAGGTTGTCCAGGGCGTTCTGGCGCATCGTGTTGACGCACTCGTTCAGGGCGGCGTTGAGCTGTGCCTCCGTGGGGCGCTGGGGGAGCAGCCGGAAGTTGGCACAGCTGTCGCTCGTCACCGAGGACTTGCCCGTGACCCTGAACGGCAGGTCACTGCCGACGTTCAACGCCTGGGCGGCGAGCAGATAGATGATCGACAGCAGCAGGATGCCCGCGATCAGGAACATGCCGCCGTAGAGCAGCGTGAGCCGTATGCGAATGGTCGGACGCAGCCAGGGGAAGGGTGCTTCGACCTTCCTCGGGTCCCAGGTCGGCTTCGGAGGCGCCGCCGGTGGCGCGGGGGACGCGGCCACCGGGGGTCAGATCCGGTAACCGGAGCCCGGGACCGTCACGATGACGGCGGGCTCACCGAGCTTGCGGCGCAGGGTCATGACGGTGACCCGGACCACGTTCGTGAACGGGTCGGTGTTCTCGTCCCAGGCCTTCTCCAGGAGCTGCTCCGCGGAGACGACCGCGCCCTCGCTGCGCAGCAGCACTTCGAGGACTGCGAACTCCTTGGGGGCCAGCTGGATCTCCCTGCCGTCGCGGAAGACCTCGCGGCGGTTGGGGTCGAGCTTGATCCCGGCCCGCTCCAGGACGGGCGGCAGCGGCACGCTCGTGCGCCGGCCGAGGGCACGCACGCGTGCCGTCAGCTCGCTGAACGCGAAGGGCTTGGGGAGGTAGTCGTCGGCGCCGATCTCCAGGCCCTCGACGCGGTCGCTGACGTCGCCCGACGCGGTGAGCATCAGGACGCGGGTCGCATGCCGAGTTCGACGATCTTGCGGCAGACGTCGTCGCCGTGCACGAGCGGGAGGTCCCGGTCGAGCACCACCACGTCGTAGTCGTTGACGCCGATGCGCTCCAGGGCGGCCGCCCCGTCGTACACGACGTCGACGGCCATGGCCTCCCGGCGCAGTCCGGTGGCCACCGCATCGGCGAGCAGCTGCTCGTCCTCGACGACGAGTACGCGCACGTCGCTGTCCTTCCTCTGTGCCCCTGCGGGCAGATGTGTCTTGGGGTAGGGCTCCATCCTGCCCCTTTCGGCCATAAACCGGCTGTAAGGCGGTCTGCGGACCGGGAAGTGCGGGATTTTCTCGGCCCGTCGAGGTTTCTGCGGAAGGGAGCGGGGGGAGGACGGCTTTACACCCGCGATCACGCTTTGTATGTGGCATGCCACGAACGGCTTTCTCCAGGAGCTGTTCTGGACGTGATCGCCCCTTCTTGAGGGCACACCCCCGTGCCATCGACCCACGACCCAGCCGAGGGGGCGCAACCATGGACGCATTCACCGCAGGTCTCCTGCAGCGCATAAAGGCCACGGAGTCCGACCTCACGATGGCCCGTGAGACGGGAGACGACTTCCTCGCCGAGGTCGAGCAGGCGGAGCTGGAAGACCTCCACCGTCTGGCCGCCGAGCACGGAGTCGAGGTAGGCGCTCTGCACGTCTGAGCACATACGCACGTACGCGAGGGCCCCGGCATCCGCATCGGATGCCGGGGCCCTTCGCATGCCGTCGACGTCCGTCAGTCGTGCCAGGCCCCGAGGTCCTCCAGGAGGCCCTGGAGGGGCTCGAAGAGCCCGGGCGGGGCCGCGATGGCCAGCTCGCCCGAGAGGGGCTCTCCGGGGCGGCCACCGGTTAGGGCGCCCGCTTCCCGCGCGACGAGGTCGCCCGCCGCGAAGTCCCAGGGGTTGAGCCCTCGCTCGTAGTACGCGTCGAGCCTGCCCAGCGCGACATCGCACAGGTCGATCGCCGCCGACCCGCCGCGGCGGATGTCGCGCACCTTCGGGACGAGGTGCCGGGTGACCTCCGCCTGCCGGACCCGGCGCTCGGTGAGATAGCCGAAGGCCGGTGCCGACCAGGGCCTGCCCGAACGGCGGCGCGGGGCGCACGCGCGCGGGGCGGTCACCGACGAAGACGCCCTCGCCGAGGACCGCGCGGTACGTCTCGCCGCGGACCGGGGCGTGCACCACGCCGACGAGGGTCTCGCCGTCCTTGCGGGCGGCGATGGACACGCACCAGTCCGGGCGGCCGTACAGGTAGTTGACGGTGCCGTCGATCGGGTCGACGACCCACTGGACGCCGCTGCTGCCCGCCAGGCTCGCGCCTTCCTCGCCGAGCACGCCGTCGTCGGGCCTGCGCTCGGCGAGGAAGTCGGTGATGAGCTTCTCGGAGGCGATGTCCATCTCGGTGACGACGTCCACGGCACTGGACTTGGTGGCCGCCACGCCCAGGTCGTCGGGACGGCCGTCGCGCAGGAAGGCACCGGCGCGGTGCGCGGCCTCCAGAGCGACGCCGAGCAGCTCGGCCTTGAGCGCCTTCAGCGGGTCCGTCATCGTGCTCGCTCCAGCTCGGGGGGTCTCGGGGGTCACGCGTACGAGCTGTCGGCGCCGGCGAGCCGCGGGCTTCGGGGCGCGGGCCGGGCAGCAGCCCACCGGGCACAGGTCGTGGCTCGCGCCGAGCTTCCCCAGGGCGCAGGGCGTGACGGGAACGCCGCTCTCCTTGGCCGCGCGCTCCAGGACGAGGTCCCTGACCGCCGCGGCGAACCGCGGGTCGGCCCGACCGTCGCCGAGCGGCGGACCGGCAGGCCCAGCTCGGCGGCCTTGGCCTTCGCCTCGGTGTCGAGGTCGTACAGGACCTCCATGTGGTCGGAGACGAAGCCGATGGGGACCATGACCACCGCGGGGGCACCGGCGGCGTGCCGCTCCTCCAGGTGGTCGCAGATGTCCGGCTCCAGCCACGGGATGTGCGGGGGCGCCGCTGCGCGACTGGTAGACGAGCTGCCAGGGGTGCTCGACGCCGGTCGCCTCGCGCACCGCGTCGGCGAGCAGGCGGCGACGTCCAGGTGCTCCGCGACGTAGGCACCGCCGTCGCCGTGGTCCTCGGTCCGGCCCGAGGTGTCCGCCGCGGCGGTCGGGATGGAGTGTGTCGTGAAGGCCAGGTGCGCGCCGTCCCGCACGCCCTCGGGCAGCTCGGAGAGGGACTTCAGGACGCCGTCGATCATGGGGCGCACGAAGCCGGGGTGGTTGAAGTAGTGGCGGAGCTTGTCGATCCGCGGCAGCTCCAGGCCCTCGGCCTCCAGGGCGGCGAGGGAGTCGGCGAGGTTCTCGCGGTACTGGCGGCAGCCCGAGTACGAGGCGTATGCACTCGTGGCGAGGACCAGGATGCGGCGGTGGCCGTCGGCGACCATCTCGCGCAGGGTGTCGGTGAGGTAGGGCGCCCAGTTGCGGTTGCCCCAGTAGACCGGCAGGTCGAGGCCGTGCTCGGCGAAGTCCTTGCGCAGGGCGTCGAGGAGGGCGCGGTTCTGGTCGTTGATCGGGCTGACCCCGCCGAACAGGAAGTAGTGCTGCCCCACCTCCTTGAGCCGCTCCTTGGGGATGCCGCGCCCACGCGTCACGTTCTCCAGGAACGGGACGACGTCGTCGGGGCCTTCGGGGCCGCCGAACGAGAGCAGCAGCAGGGCGTCATACGGAGTGGGATCGAGCGCATCGGACATGCCACCGATCCTGCCACCCGCCACTGACAGCCGGAAAACCCCGGTGCGTTCACCGCGCCGGGGCCGTAAGCTGTATCGGCCACCTTTACGCCTTACCGGGGCCGCTTCTCGCAGGCGTCCCCGGCGCTTCCGCGGAGTCCACGTGCCCAGCTCCTACCGCGCCCTCTTCGCCGCCCCCGGCACCAAGGCGTTCTCGACGGCCGGGTTCCTCGGCCGCATGCCGCTGTCGATGATGGGCATCGGCATCGTGACGATGGTGTCCCAGCTGACCGGGCGGTACGGCCTCGCGGGCGCGCTCTCGGCGACCGTGGCGCTGTCCGCCGCCGCGCTCGGGCCGCAGATCTCCCGCCTGGTGGACCGGCACGGCCAGCGCCGGGTGCTCAGGCCCGCCACGCTGGTCTCCCTGGCCGCGGTGGCCGGGCTGCTGCTGTGCGCGAAGTTCGAGACGCCGGACTGGACGCTGTTTGTCTTCGCCGCCCTGGTCGGCTGTGTGCCGAGCGTGGGCTCGATGATCCGGGCCCGCTGGGCCGTCCTGTACCGCGGCACCCCGCAGCTGCACACCGCGTACTCCTTCGAGTCCGTGGTGGACGAGGTCTGCTTCATCTTCGGGCCGATCATCTCGATCGGGCTCTCCACGGTGTGGTTCCCCGAGGCGGGGCCGCTGCTCGCCGGGGGCTTCCTCGCCGCGGGTGTCTTCTGGCTGACGGCCCAGCGGGCCACCGAGCCGGTGCCCCACCCGCGCGAGCACCACAGCCGGGGCTCGGCGCTGCGCTCGGGCGGGCTTCAGGTGCTCGTCGCCACGTTCGTCGCGACCGGCGCGATCTTCGGTTCGGTCGACGTGGTCACCGTGGCGTACGCGGAGGATCAGGGCCACAAGTCCGCGGCGAGCCTGGTCCTCGCGGTCTACGCGCTCGGCTCCTGCCTCGCCGGAGCGGTCTTCGGGCTGCTGCACTTCAAGGGGGCGCCGGCGCCCAGGTGGCTGTTGGGTGTCTGCGCGATGGCCGTGAGTATGATCCCGCTTCAACTGGTCGGGAACCTGCTGTCCCTGGCCGTGGCGCTGTTCGTCGCGGGCCTGTCCATCGCACCGACAATGATCACGACGATGGCCCTCGTCGAGGAGCACGTACCACGCGCGAAACTGACCGAGGGCATGACCTGGGTGAGCACCGGGCTCGCGGTCGGCGTCGCGCTCGGCTCCTCCGCGGCCGGCTGGGTGATCGACTCCGCGGGTCCGGACGCCGGGTACTCGGTCCCCGCGGTCTCCGGGGCCGCCGCGGTCCTCGTCGGGTTCCTGGGGTATCGCCGGCTGAAGAGGCCGGTTCCGCGACGGAGAGGGACCCATGAACACGGGAACAGGCACGGGCGGCGGGAAGAGCACAGCGACGTGGCGTAACTGGGCGGGAAACGTCGCCTCGCGGCCCGCCAGGGAGGTCACCCCGACCCCGACGGACGAACTCTCCGCGGCCCTGCGCGCCGCCAAGGCCGACGGCCTGCGGGCCAAGCCCGTCGGCGCGGGTCACTCCTTCACGGCGGCCGCCGCCACCGACGGCCTCCTCATACGATCCGATCTGCTCACCGGCATCCGCGCGATCGACCGCGCGGCGGGCACGGTCACGGTGGAGGCCGGCACGCCGCTGAAGCGCCTGAACATGGCGCTCGCGCGGGAGGGCCTGTCCCTCGCGAATATGGGCGACATCATGGAGCAGACGGTCTCCGGAGCCGTCAGCACCGGCACGCACGGCACCGGCCGCGACTCGTCCTCGATCGCCGCCCAGATCACGGGCCTTGAGCTGGTCACGGCGGACGGCACGGTCCTGACGTGCTCCGCCGAGAAGAACCCCGACGTCTTCGCCGCCGCCCGCGTCGGGCTCGGGGCGCTCGGCGTCATCACCGCGATCACCTTCGCCGTGGAGCCGCTCTTCTTCCTGACGGCCCGTGAGGAGCCGATGACGTTCGACCGGGTCACGAGCGACTTCGACGCGCTCTTCACCGAGAACGAGCACTTCGAGTTCTACTGGTTCCCGCACACCGGCAACTGCAACACCAAGCGCAACAACCGCAGCCCGGGCCCGGTGGCCCCGCCCGGCCGGATCAGCGCCTTCGTGCAGGACGAGTTGATCTCCAACGGCCTCTTCCAGGTGGTCAACTCCGTGGGCCGTGCCTTCCCCGCGACCATCCCGGGCATCGCCCGGATCTCCAGCAGGGCGCTGTCCCCCCGCACGTACACGGACATCCCTTACAAGGTCTTCACCAGCCCGCGCCGGGTGCGCTTCATGGAGATGGAGTACGCCGTTCCGCGCGCGGCCCTCGTGGAGACCCTCCGGGAGCTGAAGGCCATGGTCGAGCGCTCGCGGCTGCGGATCAGCTTCCCCGTCGAGGTCCGCACGGCGCCCGCCGACGACATCGCGCTCTCCACGGCCTCGGGCCGGGAGAGCGCGTACATCGCCGTCCACATGTACAAGGGCACGCCGTACCAGGCGTACTTCGCGGCGGCGGAGCGGATCTTCACCGCGCACGAGGGGCGGCCGCACTGGGGCAAGCTGCACACGCGCGACGCGGAGTACTTCGCCGAGGTGTACCCCCGCTTCGGCGAGTTCACCGCCGTACGCGACCGCCTGGACCCGGACCGCATGTTCACCAACGCCTACCTGCGGCGGGTCCTCGGCGACTGACCGGCCCGCCTACGGGCTGGTGGTCTCGCCCTGCTGCGCGTCGCCGTCGCTGCCCTGGCCGGAGCCCGAGCCGGTGCCTGTGCCTGTACCGCTCGACGGCGTGGGGGTCGGCTTCGGCGTGGGCGTCGGTGTCGGGTTCGTCTGGGAGCCGTCGTCCCCGGAGTCGGTGCCGTCGCCCTTGTCGGGGTCCGTGCCGCTGCCCTTGTCGGGGTCGTTCCCGGAGTCGGTGCCGTCGCCCTGGCCGGGGGTCTGGCCGCCGGTCCCCTGCGGGTCCTGCGTCGCTCCGCCGTCGCCCTGGTGGGAGCCGTCGTCGCCCGTCCCCGAAGTGCCGTCGTCCGAAGGCTGACCCGACGGATCACCGGAGGGCGTGGGCGGCGGCTCCTTCTTGGAGGAGCTGTTCCCCGTGAGGTTGCTGATCGTGGTCCCCTTGCCGCCGCTGAGGTCCTGATCGGTCACGAGTTCATACGCGGTGATGCCCCCCATCGCGACACCGAAGACGACGGCCGCCGCGATCAGAGGCCGCTTCCAGCTCCGGGCCTGCGTGCGGTGCGTGGTGCCGTCGGTGAAGTCTTCCGACGGCAGCGGCGGTTCGAGCGGCACTCCCGGAGGCGGTGCCTGCGCGCCGACGCGGAGCACGCGCGTGGCGTCCTCGCGCGGCAGCAGCTGGGTGGCGTCCTCACGCGGCGCGAGCTGGGTGGCGTCGAGCGAGCCGAGGAGTTGCGTCTTCTCGGCGTCGGGGTCCGCGCCCTGGTTCCCGTCCAGGTCGGTCGCCACGGGCGGCAGCACGGCCGTCGGATCGGCGTCCGCGGCGGGCACCGCCCTGGTCGCGTCGGCGTCGGCGCCTGCGCTCTCCCCCACGTCGTGGTCACGGGCCCGGTGGTGGACGCCGCTCCCGGATAGCCCCGGTGGGCAGCCGTTTTGAACGTCTCGGGCACGCGTGGGGCGGTGGTGGCCGGTACCTGGTGCGCCTTCGGCTTGGCCTGCACCG
The DNA here is from genome assembly GCA_004010275.1 of Streptomyces huasconensis. GTDB lineage: Bacteria > Actinomycetota > Actinomycetes > Streptomycetales > Streptomycetaceae > Streptomyces > Streptomyces huasconensis. The sequence goes on along the minus strand of RBWT01000076.1, from coordinate 23,542 downwards.
CCACGACGCGTATCTGCTCGCCCGTACGCTTGAAGAAGTGCTGGAAGATGGTGCCGCCGCAGGTCGCGATGCCGCTCACGACGCCGGCGCCGAGGATCGTTCCGTAGACGCCGAGGTTCGAGGCCAACTTCGCCGCCACCACCGCGGCGATGGCGCTCCCGGCCACCTGCGGCACGCTGAGATCGAGGCGCCGCTTCTCCTCCGGCTCCTCCTGGTCCTTCGACTCCTTGCCGGATTCCGGCTTCACTCGCATCTCCGACCCTTGCCTGCCTTCCTCACCTTTTCGGCTTTTTCGACTGACTGCACGAGAAGGGGACGTACGGCCGAAGCGTTTAGTTCCGTTTCTGGCGATTCCGTGAAGTGCGCCACGCGCACGCGGGGGCGCAAGCGCCGAAATGGCCGCCAACTCCCTTCCCCCATGAGAAGTTCGGCGGCGCGGCGGTCCACCCGCATGGTCCGAATGGAGTACTGTTGCGAGCCCTGGGTCCGGTCTCCCGCCAGGGTGCCCGGGGCCTTCCAGAACCGCCGGGTGGGGGGCTGGCCGCACAGGGTGGCGAAGGTCGTCACTTGGCGTTGCAAAATGGTTACCGTGCCATAACGGCGATCCAGGGCCCCTGCCCGACACGCCGGGCAACTCGGCAAGGTTGTGGCAGGCTGCACCCGGGCAGGCCACACTCGACTAGCGGAAGCAGCGACGCACGTGACGTCGGCAGGCACCACCCGGGAGGTCCCCATGCCCGAACTGCGTGTCGTGGCCGTCAGCAACGACGGCACACGGCTGGTGCTGAAGGCTGCGGACAGCACGGAGTACACGCTTCCGATCGATGAGCGGCTGCGTGCGGCCGTCCGCGGCGACCGGCCCCGACTCGGACAGATCGAGATCGAGGTGGAGAGCCACCTCCGCCCGCGCGACATCCAGGCGCGGATACGTGCCGGTGCCAGCGCGGAAGAAGTGGCCCAGTTCGCCGGCATCCCGGTCGACCGGGTCCGCCGGTTCGAGGGTCCCGTGCTCGCCGAGCGCGCCTTCATGGCGGAGCGCGCCAGAAAGACTCCTGTGCGCCGTCCGGGTGAGAACACCGGACCCCAGCTCGGCGAGGCCGTCCAGGAACGGCTGCTGCTGCGCGGCGCCGACAAGGAATCCGTCCAGTGGGACTCCTGGCGCCGCGACGACGGCACCTGGGAGGTCCTGCTCGTCTACCGCGTCGCGACCGAGCCGCACTCCGCGAGCTGGACGTACGACCCGCCCCGGCGGCTCGTGCAGGCCGTGGACGACGAGGCGCGCTCGCTGATCGGCGAGACGGACGACATCGCCGCGCCCGAGCCCAGCTTCCCCTTCGTGCCCCGCATCGCCCGGCTCCCGAGGGACCGTCCGCCGGAGCGGCCGCTCGACGCCGCCCTGGACCGGCAGCTCGACCGGCAGAGCATCCCGGCCTCGCCCGCCGAGCCCGCGGAGGAGACCGACGGCGTGGTGCCCGTGGTCGCCGAGCAGGAGCGCGACTCGCTGACCAGCCTCCTGGAGGCGGTGCCCAGCTTCCGTGGCGACATGGTGGTGCCCGAGCGCCCCTCGGCCGCGGCCACCGCGGAACTGCCGCCGCCCGCGCAGGAGGAGCCCGAGCAGGAGCCCGAGGTGGAGGAGCCGCCCGCGGCGTCGGCCGGCGCCGGTTCGGCCTACGCGGACGTCCTCATGCCGCGCTCGGTGGCCAGCCACCGCGACCGCCTGGTCGGTTCCACCGACCGCCAGGCGAAGCCGACGGCGTGCGACCCCGGGCGCCGCGCCGCGGTGCCCAGCTGGGACGAGATCGTCTTCGGCACGCGCCGCAAGAAACAGGAGTAGCCGCAGGCACGCGCGTGTGGGGCTGCGCACCGGCCGGTGCGGGCCCCACACGCGCGTGGCGGACTACTGCGGGTCCGGGCCCGTGGCGACCGGACGTGAGCCGTCCGCCGACCACTCGGACCACGAGCCCACGTACAGCGCGGCCGGAATTCCCGCCACCGCCAGGGCCAGCACCTCATGGGCGCCCGAGACGCCCGAGCCGCAGTAGACGCCGACCTCCGACGTCGTGGCGACACCCAGCGCCTTGAAGCGGTCCGCCAGCTCGGCGGCCGGCTTGAAGCGGCCGTCCTGGTCCACGTTCTCGGTGGTCGGCGCCGAGACCGCGCCCGGGATGTGCCCGGCCACCTTGTCGATCGGCTCGACCTCACCGCGGTAGCGCTCGGCAGCGCGGGCGTCCAGGAGCAGCCCGGAGCGGGCCAGGGCCGCCGCGGAGTCCGCGTCGAGGAGATCGGTGCTGTTGGGGGCTGGCTCGAACGTCCCCTCGGCCGGGGCCGTCCCGGCACCCTCCTCCAGAGGGCCGGTCCACAGGGCGAGGCCGCCGTCAAGGACGCGCACGCGCGCGTGCCCCGTCCAGCGCAACATCCACCACAGGCGTGCGGCCGCCCAGTTCTGGCCACCGTCGTACACCACGACATCGCGGTCCGCCGAGACCCCCGCCGCGCGCATCACGGCACCGAAGTGGTCCACGTCGGGCAGCGGGTGGCGGCCCCCGGCGCCGGCGGGTCCTGCCAGGTCGGCGTCCAGGTCGACAAACACGGCCGACGGGATGTGTCCCTCCTCGTAGGCGTCGCGCATCGAGCCCTGGTGCTGCCAGCGGACGTCGAGCAGGACCGGCGGATTCTCGCCTGCCAGATCGCTCGCGAGTTCGGATGCAGAGATGATGGCGTTCATGGGCCCATCCTTGCGCATGGGGTGGCCCTGCGGCCAAGGTCCGGCTACCCTGCTCCGCCGAAGCCGCCCGACCACGGGGCGTACGGAGCCCGGTACGCGCCGTACAGCACACGTTCTCCGCCCGGCCGCCCCGCGGTCATGGATGAGACCTCGCAAAACGGGCATCCTCCGCGGGAAGCAGGACCGTGCGGCGCGGCCGGGACGCGTGGCGCGACGGGTGGTGCGAGCATCTACAGGGGCGCGCATGCGCGCGGCGAGGGCACGCGCGTTCGGATAAAGCGGAAGCGAAGCGGCCACCACGAAGGCCGAGGAGAGGGCGACGATGACCGAGGCACAGGCGTCCGCAGGGCGGCGCGACGGCGCGGGAACCGGTCGAAGCGCACCCGGCACACCCTGCTGGGTGAGCCTGATGGCGCATGGCCTGGCGGCGACCCAGGAGTTCTACGGAGCGCTCTTCGGCTGGGAGTTCCGGCCGGGGCCCGAGCAGCTCGGGCCCTATGCGCGGGCGCTGCTCGACGGACGGGAGGTGGCCGGTATCGGCCAGTTGCCGCCCGGTCGGCAGCTGCCGATCGCCTGGACGCCCTATCTGGCGACGGACGACGCGGACGCGACGGCGGAGGCCGTGCGGCACTGCGGCGGCACGGTCGGCGTGGGTCCGATCACCGCGGGCCAGGCCGGGCGGATGGCCATCGCGTCGGACCCCACGGGCGCCGTCTTCGGGCTCTGGCAGGCCGCGCGGCATCTGGGCAGCGCGGTGACCCGGGTGCCGGGCGCGCCCGCCTGGAACGAGCTGGTGACGCGGGAGACCGCGAGCGTCGTCACGTTCTACGAAACCGTCTTCGGCTATACCGACGAGGCCGTCGTCTCAGCCGACTACGACCATCTGACCCTGCACGTCGAGGGCCACCCGGTGGCGTCCGTGCACGGCGTGGGCGACGCGCTGCCGCGCGACCGGGGCCCGCACTGGATGACGTACTTCGAGGCCGCCGACGTCGACGACGCGGCGGCCCGGGTCGTCGAGCTCGGCGGGCAGGTGGTCCAGCCGCCGCGTGAGGGGCCCCACGGCCGTGAGGCGACGGTCGCCGACCCCGAGGGCACGGTCTTCACCCTCGTACGCCTCGACGGCGCGCACGGCTGAGTCAGACGCAGGAGGCGGTGTCGACCGGCAAGACGTCGGGCGAGAGGGCGCCCGCGCGTGCGGTCGCCGCCGTCACCCTGCGGCGGTGGTGGCGTCGGCACAGGACTTCGTAACCCACCTCGTCGGGCGACTGGTTGACGTCGCCGACGACGACCTGGGCGCCCTCGACGACCATCTCGCCGCCTATCGTGCGGGCGTTGTGCGTGGCGCGGGCGCCGCACCAGCACAGTGCCTCCACCTGGAGCACCTCGACGCGGTCGGCCAGCTCGACCAGGCGCTGCGAGCCGGGGAAGAGCTTGGAGCGGAAGTCCGTGGTGATGCCGAAGGCGAAGACGTCCAGGCCGAGGTCGTCGACGACGCGCGCGAGCTGGTCGATCTGGTCCGGGGCCAGGAACTGCGCCTCGTCGGCGATCACGTAGTCCGCGCGGCCGCCCTGGGAGAGGTGGTCGACGAGGTGGGCGTAGAAGTCGAAGTCGTCCGCGGCCTCGATGGCGTCGGTGACCAGGCCGAGCCGCGACGAGAGCTTGCCCGCCCCCGCGCGGTCGTCCCGCGTGAAGATCATTCCCTGGAGTCCGCGGGCCGAGCGGTTGTGCTCGATCTGCAGAGCCAGCGTGCTCTTTCCGCAGTCCATCGTTCCGGAGAAGAACACCAGCTCGGGCATGGGGAGTTGCGGACCTTTCGGGGCGTGTGCGGGGGCGGGGCGCATCGGGGGCGTACGGCCAGGAGCGTACTTCGAGGGGTCAGGTGCGTACTTCGAGGAGGGGGACGAGCTGTTCGACGGGGGTCATGGAGCCGTGCATGCCGACCAGCGCGGACTCCTTGGGCTCCCGCTCACTGGCGATGATCGCGACGTCGGCGTGCGCGGCGGCGACGACGTCGCCGATGCGCTCGTACACGCGTTGATCGATGTGGGGGCCGAACCAGCCCGCGGCGATCGCCTCGTCGCGGGAGGCCACCCAGAACTGCTCGCCGAGCACCTCGCGCCACACCGTCAGGACGTCGCTCTGGGCGCCCGGGACCGCGTAGACGTGCCGGGCGCGGCCCTCGCCGCCGAGGAGGGCGACGCCTGCGCGCAGCTCCCAGTCCTCGTCGAAGTCGATGCGGGAGGCGTCGTCGAAGGGGATGTCGAGCATGCCGTGGTCGGCGGTGACGTACAGGGCGCTGCGCGGCGGGAGCTGTTCGGCCAGCCGCTGGGCGAGCCGGTCGACGTACATCAGCTGGCCCCGCCAGGCGTCGGAGTCGACTCCGAAGCGGTGGCCCTTGCCGTCCACTTCGGCGTAGTACGTGTAGACCAGCGAGCGGTCCCCCGCGGCCAGTTGCTCGGCGGCGAGGTCCATGCGGTCCTCTCCGGAGAGCTTGCCGCGGAAGGTGCCGCCGCTCAGGGCGACCTTGGTGAGCGGGGTGTGCTCGAAGGTCGGGGAGGAGACCTGGGCGGTGTGCACGCCCGCCGCGTGGGCCTGCTGGAAGACCGTCGGGTAGGGCTGCCACGCGTGCGGGTCGGTCCACGGGTTCCAGCGGAGCTGGTTCATCAGCTCGCCGGTGGCGGGGTCGCGCACGGTGTAGCCCGGCAGGCCGTGCGCGCCGGGCGGCAGGCCCGTGCCTACGGAGGCGAGCGAGGTCGCGGTGGTGGCGGGGAAGCCCGCGGTGATGGGCCGCCCGGTGCCGCCGCGCGACGTGGGCAGCAGGGAGTTCAGGAAGGGCGCCTCGTCCGGATGCGCCTTGAGCTGCTCCCAGCCGAGGCCGTCGATCAGGAAGACGCAGTTGCGGTCGGCGGGGGTCAGCTCGGCGCGCCGGCGCCGCGTGGCCGGGTACACCCTGGTGGGCGACGAGGGTCGGCAGCAGGTCGGCGAGCGATCCCGAGCCGTACGCGGGCACGGGGGCGGTGTCGAGGGCGAGTGGTTCCACGTCGTCCCAGGCGGGCAGCGACATCAGCGGGCGGTGTCCGCGGTCGCCTCGGACAGGGCCTGGGCGAAGGCGAGGGTCTGCTGCACGGCGTCGGGGCCGTCACCGGCCTCGCTGACGCGCAGGCTGAGGTCGTCGGCGGTCGAGCTGCCGGTGTAGCCGTGGTCCGCCTCGCAGTTGGGGTCGCCGCAGGCGGCGGGCTCCAGGTCGATGCGGGAGACGGCGCCCCAGCCGATGGTGAGGACGACCTCGCGCGGCGGCGTGCCCGGAACGTACTTCTCCGGGTTGGCGACGACGCGGCTGAGGACGACCGAGGAGATCCGGCCGATCTTGACCGACTCCGTGGAGGTCGTCGCGTACGGCGTCGGGGAGGTGCTGTCCGCCGCCTGCTCGTCGGTGTGGCTGACGATGAAGCGCGTGCCGGTCAGGACGAGGACCGTGACGTGCCGGCGCACTTCGTTGGCGTCGAACGTCGTCTCCTGGTGGACCAGGTAGGACCCGATGGCCTCGCCGCCGATCGCGGCCTCCACCGCCTCGGCCACGAGGGCCGGGTAGTAGCCGCTGCGCTCGATCGCCGCGCGCAGCCCCTGGGTCGTCGTACCGGTCTTTGCCATGCCGCCCATCCTACGGCCCGGTGCGGGGCCGCCGGGCCCCCGTGGCCGCCCCGGCGCCCGTGGAGCGCGGTTCAGTACCCGGGGAGCGTCCGCGGACCGAGATCGTCGCGGGCGGGCGGGGGCGCGAGGCGCACGAGGCGTCGAGGACGGAGAGGCCGCGTTCGGCGACGACCACCGGCTCCAGGGAGACGCCGACCACTTCGGGGTGGTCGTCGACGAGCCGGGAGACGCGCTGGAGCAGCTCTTCGAGGGCGGGGGTGTCGACGGGGGCCGAGCCGCGCCAGCCGAAGAGGAGGGGTGCGGTCCGGATGGACCTGATCAGGGAGGCCGCCTCGCGGTCGGTGACGGGGATGAGGCGGTGGGCGGTGTCGCCGAGCAGCTCGGAGGCGCGCCCGCGAGCCCGAAGGAGAGCACCGCTCCGGCCGCCGGGTCGATGACGGCGCGTACGACGGTGTCGACGCCGCGCGGCACCATGCCCTGTACGACGGGCCGCAGCTCGGCGGGCTTGCCGAAGGTGTCGGTCAATTCTCGGTAGGCGCGTCGCAGTTGCTCTTCGTCGGCAAGGTCGAGCCGCACCCCGCCGAGGTCGGCGCGGTGACGCAGGTGCGGGGCGGTGGTCTTCAGGGCCACGGGGTAGCCGAGGGTGCGCGCGGCGTGCGCGGCGGCGTCCGGGTCCGGCGCGGGCAGGGCCCGTCGTACGCGGATGCCGTACCGCCTGAGGAGTTCGTGGGCGTCGGCCGGAGCGAGGGTGGTGCCGCGGGGGTCGCCGTCCTTGCCCAGCAGCTCCGCGATGCGCTCGGCGGTGCCGTTCTCGTCGATGTCGTCGTACTCGTGCACCTTGCCGGGCTCTCGGCGGCCTCGCGGCGCCACTGGGCGTACTTGACGGCTTCGGCGAGGGCACGGACGGCGCGCTCGGCGGCGGGGTAGGCGGGGATGCGGTACTGCTCCGCCGCGGGCTCGTCCGTCTCTGGCGGAGGCGTCTCGCCTTCGGTGGCGGGCGGGCGCGGTGCGGGGTGGACCGGTTCGGCGCAGCCTGGGGGGCCGGGTTGTTTCGCCGGGGCGCCCGGCCGGGTGCTGGTGGCGGCGGAGAGGGCCTCGGCGAGGCCGCCCAGCTCGTCGTGGACCACGGCGACCGGCTTGGCGGGGCAGCCCGCCGCGGCGGCCCGCAGCTCTGTGGCGAGCGTCTCGGGGTCGGCGGCGGCGCCGTTCTCCCGCACCCAGGGGATGGCGTTGACGATCACCGCGTCGCACCCGTCGTCCGACAGGGCCTCGGCGAGCGCGGCCCGGAAGTCGGCCGGGGTCGCCCCGGTCGTGAGGTCGCGGGGCGGCAGCGGTCGCAGCCCGTCGGCGACGCACGCGTCGTACGTGAGGAGCCCGAGCGACTCGGAGTTGCCGAGGATGCCCACGCGCGGGCCGGAGGGCAGCGGCTGCCCGGCGAGCAGCAGGCCCGCGTCGACCATCTCGGTGACGGTGTCCACGCGGATGACGCCCGCCTGGCGCAGCAGCGCCGAGACCGTGGCGTGCGGCAGGCGGGTGGCCTGTACGGCGTGGCCGGTGGGCGCGATGCCGCTGTGGCGGGCGCCCTGGACCACGACGAGCGGCTTGGCGGTCGCGGCGCGCCGCGCGAGGCGGGTGAACTTGCGCGGGTTGCCGATGGTCTCCAGGTACATCAGGGCGACATCGGTGTCCGGGTCCTCGTACCAGTACTGGAGGAGGTCGTTGCCCGACACGTCGGCCCGGTTGCCGGAGCCGACGAACGTGGACAGGCCGGCGCCCCGGCGGTGCAGCCCGGAGAGCAGCGCGATGCCGATGGCGCCGGACTGGGTGAACAGACCGATGCGCCCGCGCGCGGGAGGCTCGGGAGCGAGCGAGGCGTTGAGCCGGGCCCGGGGGGAGGTGTTGATGACACCGAAGGCGTTCGGGCCGATGACGCGCATGCCGTACGACCGGGCCTGCCGGACCAGTTCACGCTGCCGCTCGCGGCCCTCGGCGCCGCTCTCGCCGTACCCGGCGGAGAGCACCACGAGGCCCTGCACCCCGCGCTCGCCGCGCTCGCCGACGACCTGGGCGACCCGGTCGGCGGGCACGGCGACCACGGCGAGGTCCACGGGCTCCTCGATGGCCGTGACCGAACGGTGGGCGGGCACCGCGTCGACTTCGGAGCCTTCCTCGAAGGCGCTGTTCACCGCGTGCAGGCGGCCGGTGAACCCGGCCTCCTTGAGGTTGCGCAGCACACTGCGGCCCACGCCGCCGGGGGTACGGCCGACGCCGATCACCGCGACCGAGCCCGGCGTCAGCAGGCGCTGCACGGACCGCCCCTCGGCGCGCTGTTCGCGGGCGCGCTGCACGGCGAGCGAGCGGTCGGTGGGCTCCAGGTCGAACTCCAGGCGTACGACGCCGTCCTCGAAGCTGCGTTTCTGCTGGTACCCGGCATCCGTGAACACCTTGATCATCTTGGTGTTGGCGGGCAGCACCTCGGCCACGAAGCGGCGGATGCCGCGCTCCCTGGCGACCGCCGCGATGTGTTCGAGGAGCGTGGAGGCCACGCCGCGGCCCTGGTGGGCGTCCTGCACGAGGAAGGCGACCTCGGCCTCGTCGGCGGGGGCGCCGGCGGCCATGCCGCGCTCGTCGATGCGGTCGTAGCGCACGGTGGCGATGAACTCGCCGCCCACGGTGGCGGCGAGTCCCACCCGGTCCACGTCATCGTGGTGGGTGAAGCGGTGCACGTCCTTGGCGGACAGCCGCGGGTAGGGCGCGAAGAAGCGGTAGTACTTCGACTCGTCCGAGACCTGTTCGTAGAAGCTGACCAGGCGGTCCGCGTCCTCGGCCGTGATGGGCCTGATCCGCGCGGTGCCTCCGTCGCGCAGCACCACATCGGCTTCCCAGTGGGAGGGGTAGTCGTGCCGGTCCCGCTGTCGATCCTGCTGCCCATCCTGCTGGTGCCGATCTTGCTGATCCGACGGGGTCTGCATGGGGTCAGGGTACGGGTCGCGGGGGCGCCCGGGCCGGGTACGGTCGACGGAAGACCGGCGTCCGCCGGCGGGGCGGTCGGCTTCCGCTTGGCGGGGAGCCAGCTTCCGCTTGGCGGGGGCCTGCTTCCGTTTGGCGGAGGGTCGGGGCCGCTTCGCGGAGGGGCTGCCTCCGGTCGACGGAGCACCCGCCACGGCATGCGACAATGGTCTAGACAAGTGTGAGACACCTGGAAGGGCAGCAACACATGGCTGAGCGCCGCGTCAACGTCGGCTGGGCCGAGGGCCTCCACGCCCGACCCGCCTCCATCTTCGTCCGCGCGGCCACGGCCGCCGGCGTCCCCGTGACGATCGCCAAGGCGACGGCAACCCGGTCAACGCGGCCTCGATGCTCGCGGTGCTCGGCCTCGGCGCCCAGGGTGGCGAGGAGATCGTGCTCGCCTCCGACGCCGAGGGTGCGGACGCCGCCCTCGACCGTCTGGCGAAGCTCGTCGCGGAGGGCCTCGAGGAGCTCCCGGAGACGGTCTGACCCACGCAGTTCCCCTCGAAGGGCCCACCCTGGACACGGGGTGGGCCCTTTTCGTTCGGGTTTCCGCTCGGCCTTTCGCCCGGCCGTCCGCCCGGTTTTCGCTCCCGGCCTTTCGACGGTCGGATTATGACCAGCGGGGCGGCGTGCGAATTCGGGCAGCAAAAGACAAGCGCCCGGTAGCGCCAAAAAACTCTCGGCTCTTTTCCGTGGCGCTCTCCGGGCGGCCGCCCTCTTTGTATACGGCGCGCGCGTTAATTCGGGAGGCCCACCGTGTTTACGGCTTGTTGCATGTCCCTCACGCGGTCGTCCCGCCGCGCATGGCGCAGCCGGTGCGCGGCCGTCACCCGGCCCGCGTGGCCGGCGGTGAGCGCCCTGGCCCGTTCCGCGTCCCCGCGGGCCACCGCGTCGACGATCGCCGCGTGTTCGGACCAGGAGACGGCGGGCGCGGCCGGGGGCTCCACGACGTACATCCAGGCGAGCTTGTGCCGCAGCTGGGTGAGCAGCGTGATGAGGCCGGGGCTGCTGGAGGCCTGGGCGAGCGTCTCGTGGAACCAGCCGCCCAGTGAGCGCAGATCCTCCCCCTGGCCCTTCCGCACGCGCTCCTGGCCCAGCCGCACGAGCCCGCGCAGGACCTTGAGGTGTGCCTCGGTGCGGCGGTGCGCGGCGCGGGCCGCGGCGAGCGGTTCGAGCACCGCGCGCAGCTCCAGGAGGTCGGCGGCCTCCTGCTCCGTGGGCTCGGCGACACAGCGCCCGCGTGCCTGCGCGTGACGACGAAACCCTCGGCCTCCAGGGTGCGCAGGGCTTCGCGCACGGGGACGCGGGAGACGCCGTAGCGACGCGCGAGAAGCTCCTCGGTGAGCCGGCCGCCCCTTTCGTAGACTCCGGCGACAATGTCGTCCCGGATGGCCGTGCATACCGACTGCGCGGGAATGCGCATGACCGGACCTCCGCCTTGATCCCCGCGAAACGCGGTCGACCGACACTCGTGCGTGACTGTCTCGCGACTCTATTGCAGGGCTTCGGAATTTCCGATGGGGGCCCGGAATTCATGGATATCTTTTGGCCAAGCGCGGGCGGGCCGGGAAACGGCGCCGGAAACGGCGAAGGCCCCGGCTCGCCAGAGCCGGGGCCTTCGGTGAAACGCTGAGCGCGTCGGAGAGGTCAGACGTTGACGCCGTGCGAGCGGAGGTACGCCACGGGGTCGATGTCCGAGCCGTACTCCGCGCCGGTGCGGGCCTCGAAGTGGAGGTGCGGGCCACTGGAGTTGCCGGTGGAGCCCGAGAGGCCTATCTGCTGGCCCGGGGTGACCGTCTGGCCGACCGTGACGCCGAGGGACGACATGTGGCCGTACTGGGTGTACGTGCCGTCGTTCATCTTGATGACCACGTTGTTGCCGTAGGCACCGCCCCAGCCCGCCTCGACGACGGTACCGGCGCCCACCGCGTGCACCGGGGTGCCGGACGCGGCGTGGAAGTCGACGCCGGTGTGGCTGCCGGAGGACCACATGGCGCCGCCGGTCTGGTAGCCCGTGGAGACGTACGAGCCGGAGATCGGGGAGACGTAGGTGTTCAGACGCTTGCGCTCCGCCGCGCGGGCGGCGCGCTCCTTGGCCTCGCGCTCCTGCTTGGCCTTCGCCTTGAGCTCGGCCTCGGCCTTGCGCTTCTCCTCGGCGGCCTTCTTCTTGGCAGCCTCTTCGGCCTTCTTGGCGGCAGCCGCGTCGTCGGCGGCCTGCCGCTGGGCGGCGGCCTGCGCGTCGATGCTGTCGGCGAGCGAGTCGCCGACGGAGATCGCCTGGGTGAGCCCGGTGTGTTCGAGAGCGGCGTCGTCGGCGGCGGCGAGCGCCGGAGCGGCCAGGCCTCCGATGACACCGGTGGTGGTGATCGCGGCTACTCCCGCGACGTTCGCGGTCGTGCGGGTGAGGCGGCTGGGACGACGGTGCTTCCCGGTGGCACGGGTGAACGCCATGAAGCGGCTGATCCTTTCCTTCCTTCTCGCCTACCGGGTTAGCTGACGGGTTCGGAGCAGGAAGGTCTCCTACGAGTCCCTCGCCTGACGGCAAGGTGCCCGATTCACCCCAAGGGACGTGTGGGTCCCCGGCTCCCCTGGCTCGCGCCGTACGGGGACTCGGCGATGGCTGTCCGGTGCCGCGGATGCGACGTGATGCGTGACGAACAGTCGGACTGACGCTAAACGGACCGTCTTTCAATCGACAAACAGAAGGCCGCTTTTGTAGCGCACGCCACACACCAGACACGCAACCACCATATGAATTCGGACATATGGGGAGTAGGCGACCCCGGTCACCGAAACGGTCACCGGGGTCGCGATACCACCGCACTGGCGTCCTGACGGGGCCTCAGCCCGCGACCACCGTCACCTCACCGATGCCGAGCGCCCTGACGGGCTCCTCGATCTGCGCGGCGTCCCCGACGAGGACCGTCACCAGGTGGTCCTCCGGGAAGGCGCTCACGACGGCCGCGGTGGCCTCCACGGTGCCGGTCGCGGCCAACTGCCGGTACAGCCGCGCCTGGAAGTCGTCCGGGAGGTTCTGCTCGACCTGGTCGGCGAGGGTGGCGGCCACGGAGGCGGCCATCTCGTACTTGAGCGGGGCCACGCCCACCAGGTTCTGCACCGCCACGTCGCGCTCCGCGTCGGTCAGGCCCTCCGCGGCGAGGGTGCGCAGGACCGTCCAGAGGTCCTCAAGCGCGGGCCCCGTGGAGGCGGTGTCGACGGAGCCGCTGATGGCGAGCATCGCGGCGCCCGTGCCGTCCGGGGCGGACCGCAGGACCTGGCTGAACGCCCGTACGCCGTAGGTGTAGCCCTTCTCCTCGCGCAGGACGCGGTCCAGCCGGGAGGTGAGCGTGCCGCCCAGGCAGTACGTGCCGAGGACCTGGGCGGGCCAGACCCGGTCGTGCCGGTCCGGGCCGATGCGGCCGATCAAAAGCTGCGTCTGCACGGCTCCGGGGCGGTCCACGATGACGACGCGGCCCGTGTCGTCGGCGGTGATCGCGGGCATCGGGCGGGGCTCAGCCGTGTCGCCTGTCCAGGTGCCGACGGTGTCCGCGAGAACGGCGTCCAGGTCGGTGCGGGCGAGGTCGCCGACGATCACCAGCGTGGACGTGGCGGGACGGACGTGCGTCTCGTAGAAGGCGCGGACCACGGCCGAGTCGATGGCCTTGACCGTCTCCTCGGTGCCCTGGCGGGGCCTCGACATGCGCGCACTCACCGGGAAGAGCTGCCTGGAGAGCTCCTTGGCGGCGCGCCGCGCCGGGTTGGCCGCCTCGTGCGGGATCTCGTCCAGGCGGTTGCGTACGAGGCGTTCGATCTCGCTGTCGGCGAAGGCCGGGGCCCGCAGGGCGTCGGCGAGCAGGCCGAGCGCCTTGGGCAGGCGGGAGACCGGGACTTCGAGGGAGACGCGGACGCCGGGGTGGTCGGCGTGCGCGTCCATGGTGGCGCCGCACCGGTCGAGCTCTGCGGCGAACTCCTCCGCCGAGTGCTTGTCGGTGCCTTCGTTGAAGGCCCTCGCCATGATCGTGGCGACGCCGTCGAGGCCCTGCGGCTCGGCGTCCAGGGGCGCCTCCAGGTGGACCTCCACGGCGACGACCTGCTGGCCGGGGTCGGTTCGCAGCGCAGCACCGTGCGGCCGTTGGACAGCGTGCCGCGCTCGGGGGCGGGGAAGGCCCACGGCTTGGCCGTGCCGGCCTGGGGCTGGGGGTGGAACTGCATCGTCGCGGCTCGGTCACTTCGCCGCCTCCTCTTCCTCTGCGGTCTCGGCGGCGGCCTCGGTGCCCTCGGCGGCCTCGTCGTCGGCGGCCAGGGGTTCGTAGACGAGCACGGCGCGGTTGTCCGGGCGCAGGCGGGCCTTGGCGACCTCCTGCACCTCCTCGGCGGTGACGTCGAGCACGCGCTGCACGGCGGTGAGGGCGAGCTGCGGGTCGCCGAACAGGACCGCGTACCGGCACAGTTCGTCCGCGCGGCCCGCGACGGTGCCGAGCCGGTCGAGCCACTCGCGCTCCAGCTGGGCCTGGGCGCGCTCCATCTCCTCCGGAGTGGGGCCCTCCGCGGCGAAGCGGGCCAGCTCCTCGTCGACGGCGGCCTCGATGACCGGCACCTCGACGTCACCGGAGGTCTTCACGTCCAACCAGCCGAGCGAGGGCGCGCCGGCGAGGCGCAGCAGGCCGAAGCCCGCGGCGACAGCCGTACGGTCGCGGCGCACGAGGCGGTTGTAGAGCCGGGAGGACTCGCCGCTGCCGAGGACGGTGAGGGCGAGGTCGGCGGCGTCGCACGCGCGCGTGCCGTCCTCCGGGAGGCGGTACGCGGCCATGAGGGCACGGGCCGGCACGTCCTCCTCGACGACCTCGCGCAGCTCCTTGCCGATGCGCTCCGGGAGGGAGCCGCCCCGCGGCGGCTGCTTGCCGTCGTGCGAGGGAATCGACCCGAAGTACTTCTCCACCCAGGCGAGCGTCTGCTCCGGGTCGATGTCGCCGACGATCGACAGGACAGCGTTGTTGGGCGCGTAGTACGTACGGAAGAAGGCGCGCGCGTCTTCCAGGGTGGCCGCGTCCAGGTCGGCCATGGAGCCGATCGGCGTGTGGTGGTAGGGGTGGCCCTCCGGGTAGGAGAGGGCGGTCAGCTTCTCGAAGGCGGTGCCGTACGGGACGTTGTCGTAGCGCTGGCGGCGTTCGTTCTTGACGACGTCGCGCTGGTTCTCCATCGACTCCTCGTCGAGCGCGGAGAGCAGCGAGCCCATGCGGTCGGCCTCCAGCCACAGGGCCAGCTCCAACTGGTGCGCGGGCATCGTCTCGAAGTAGTTGGTGCGCTCGAAGCTGGTCGTGCCGTTGAGGGAGCCGCCCGCCCCCTGGACCAGTTCGAAGTGGCCGTTGCCGTGCACCTGCTTCGAGCCCTGGAACATCAGGTGCTCGAAAAGGTGAGCAAGGCCGGTACGCCCCTTGACCTCGTGGCGGGAGCCGACGTCGTACCAGAGGCAGACCGCGGCGACCGGGGTCAGGTGGTCCTCGGAGAGCACCACGCGCAGGCCGTTGGCCAGCCGGTGCTCGGTCGCTGTCAGACCGCCGGAGCCGGCCTCGGCCGTGGCCGTGTGACCCATGGGCATGTACGTCCCTTCGATCGCTGGATCATCGTGATCATCGCTGAACTCAGAACCTGGACTCAGAACAATTCCTGCAGTCCTGCCTGTCCTGCCAGTCCTGCCAGTCCTGCCTGTGCTGTCAGTCCTGCCACTGTATGCAAGCGTGCGGACACCTGACGAAGTTCCCGGGTCCGCCCTCGGCGTACTTCGCGGGGTGACGCGCGGCCGTCGACACAGGGCGTGGTCGGCGTTGTCAGTGGGACAGTCCACAATGGTCGGCGTCAGAACCCGCACTTGTTGGTGAAGGAGCCGCAGCAGCGATGGCCCGCCGCAGCACGAAGACCCCGCCGCCCGACGACGCGTTCGAGGAGAAGATCCTCGACATCGACGTCGTCGACGAGATGCAGGGCTCCTTCCTCGAGTACGCGTATTCGGTCATCTACTCCCGGGCCCTGCCCGACGCCCGCGACGGCATGAAGCCGGTGCACCGCAGGATCGTCTATCAGATGAACGAGATGGGCCTGCGCCCCGACCGCGGCTATGTGAAGTGCGCCCGTGTCGTCGGCGAGGTCATGGGTAAGTTGCACCCCCACGGCGACGCGTCGATCTACGACGCGCTGGTGCGCATGGCCCAGCCCTTCTCGATGCGCCTCCCCCTGGTGGACGGCCACGGCAACTTCGGCTCGCTCGGCAACGACGACCCGCCGGCCGCCATGCGGTACACCGAGTGCAAGATGGCCGACGCCACCTCCCTGATGACGGAGTCGATCGACGAGAACACCGTCGACTTCGAGCCGAACTACGACGGCCAGGAGATGGAGCCGTCCGCCCTCCCGGCGGCCTACCCCAACCTCCTGGTCAACGGCGCCTCGGGCATCGCGGTCGGCATGGCGACGAACATGCCGCCGCACAACCTCGGCGAGGTCATCGCCGCCGCGCGCCACCTGATCAAGCACCCGGGGGCCGACCTCGAGACGCTGATGAAGTACGTGCCGGGCCCCGACCTGCCCACCGGCGGCAAGATCGTCGGCCTGACCGGCATCAAGGACGCGTACGAATCGGGCCGCGGCTCGTTCAAGATCCGCGCCACGGTCGCCGTGGAGAACGTGACGGCGCGCCGCAAGGGCCTGGTCGTCACCGAACTGCCCTTCTCCGTAGGCCCCGAGAAGGTCATCTCCAAGATCAAGGACCTGGTCGGCGCGAAGAAGCTCCAGGGCATCGCGGACGTCAAGGACCTCACCGACCGCTCGCACGGCCTGCGCCTGGTCATCGAGATCAAGAACGGCTTCGTCCCGGAAGCCGTCCTGGAGCAGCTGTACAAGCTGACGCCGATGGAGGAGTCCTTCGGCATCAACAACGTCGCGCTGGTCGACGGACAGCCCCTCACGCTCGGCCTCAAGGAACTCCTGGAGGTCTACCTCGACCACCGGTTCGACGTGGTGCGCCGCCGCAGCGAGTTCCGCCGCGGCAAGAAGCGCGACCGTCTGCACCTGGTCGAGGGCCTCCTGGTCGCCCTCCTGGACATCGACGAGGTCATCCGCCTCATCCGCTCCAGTGACAACTCCGCGCAGGCCAAGGAGCGCCTCATCGAGCGCTTCTCGCTGAGCGACATCCAGACGCAGTACATCCTGGACACCCCGCTGCGCCGTCTCACCAAGTTCGACCGCATCGAGCTGGAGTCCGAGCGCGACAAGCTCAACGGCGAGATCGACGAGCTGACCGGCATCCTGGAGTCGGACGCCGAGCTGCGCAAGCTGGTCTCCTCCGAACTGGCCGCCGTCGCCAAGAAGTTCGGCACCGACCGGCGCACGGTGCTCCTGGAGTCGGCGGGCTCCCCGGCCGCCACGGTCCCGCTCCAGGTCGCGGACGACCCCTGCCGCGTCCTCCTGTCCTCCACGGGCCTGCTGGCACGCACGGCCAACGGCGAGCCCTTCGGTGACGCCGAGACCAAGCGCGTGAAGCACGACGCGATCGTCTCGGCGGTGCCGGCCACGGCGCGCGGCGAGGTGGGCGCGGTCACGTCCGAGGGACGGTTGCTGCGCCTGTCCGTGGTGGACCTCCCGCAGCTCCCGGAGACGATGGGCGCGCCCAACCTCTCCGGAGGGGCGCCCGTTTCGGAGCTGCTGCCCCTGACGAAGGACGAGAAGCTGATCTGCCTGATGACGCTCGACGAGTCGTCGCCGGGCCTGGCGCTCGGCACCGCGCAGGGCGTGGTCAAGCGTGTGGTGCCCGACTACCCCTCGAACAAGGAGGAGCTGGAGGTCATCACCCTCAAGGACGGTGACCGGATCGTCGGCGCGGCCGAGCTGCGCACCGGTGAGGAGGACTTGGTCTTCATCACGGACGACGCCCAACTGCTGCGTTACCCGGCCTCCCAGGTGCGCCCCCAGGGCCGTCCCGCGGGCGGCATGACGGGCATCAAGCTTGCCGCCGGCGCGAAGGTCATCTCCTTCACGGCGGTGGACCCGGCGGTGGACGCCGTCGTCTTCACGGTGGCGGGCTCGCGCGGCACGCTCGACGACTCCGTCCAGACCACGGCCAAGCTCACGCCGTTCGACCAGTACCCGCGCAAGGGCCGCGCCACGGGTGGTGTGCGCGTCCAGCGGTTCCTTAAGGGCGAGGACTGCCTGAGCTTCGCCTGGGCGGGCCCGACGCCGCCGCACGCGGCCCAGCGCAACGGCGCGCCCGCCGAGCTGCCGGACATCGACCCGCGCCGTGACGGTTCGGGCGTCTCGCTGGCGAAGCCGGTGGCGGCGGTGGCCGGGCCGGTGTAACCGCGGCAGCCGGCCGTCAGCCGGTGGCGCCGGGGTCGAGGTCGGGGTCTGACTCCGGGTCGCCGAGGCCGGGGCCGCCGGAGTCACCGAGGCTGGGTTCGCCGGGGCCGGGTTCGTCCGGGTCGCCGAGGTGCGGTTCGTCGGCGTCCGGTTCCTGGACGTAGCGCAGTACGCCCCACATGCCGTGCTCATCGGCCTGTGGGGCGTATTCGCGACAGGCCTCCAGCTCCTTCTCCAGGGCGGGTACGTCGACGCCCGACCCGATGAGGACGAGCTGGGTCAGGCGGGGCTCACCCGGGGCCCACGGCTCCGGGTAGAAGCGCAGAAAACGCCCGACGGCGTGCACCGCGTACCGGTTCCGCGGGTCGGAGGGCCCGAAATCGACGTACCCCTTGATGCGGTAGAGCCCCTCGGGCCTGCTGTCCAGGAGGGCCATCAGAGGGCGGGGCCCCAGGGGCGCTTCAGAGGTGAAGGAGAGGCTTTCGTAGGCGGAGTGCAGGTGGCCGTGGTGGCCGCAGCCGTCGGCCGGCTCCGCCTCGTCCCGCAGATCGTCGAAGGAGAGCTGGCCGACCCGCTCCCCCACCGGCGCGCGGTCGAAGAACAGCTCCACGTCCACGCGGCCGAAGGAGGCGGCGACGACGGCCGCACGCCCGGCGAGCCCTCGGACGACGCCGAGAATGCGCTCGTGCTCCTCACTCGGCACCCGGTCGGCCTTGTTGACCACGACGAGGTCGGCGATGCCCAGATGCCGGTCCACCTCGGGATGCCGTTCCCTCGTGGCGTCGAACTCGGCGGCGTCCACCACCTCGACGAGCCCGCCGTAGACGATGTGCGGGTTCTCGCTGGCGAGCAGCATCTTCACGAGTTCCTGCGGCTCGGCGAGGCCGCTCGCCTCGATGACGATCACGTCGATCCCGGCGGTGGGGTGGGCGAGCCGCTCCAGGTACTCGTCGAGCTCACTCGCGTCCACGGCACAGCACAGGCAGCCGTTGCCGAGGGAGACGGTGGAGTCGCCGAGCTGCCCCGCGACCGACATGGCGTCGATCTCGATCGAGCCGAAGTCGTTGACGATCGCCCCGATCCGGCTGCCACCGCAGCGGTGCAGCAGGTGGTTGAGGAGGGTGGTCTTGCCGGAACCGAGAAATCCGGCGAGAACGATGACCGGGATCTGCTGCGTGTTCAACCGTGGGCCCCTCGTACCGACGTTCGTATGCGTGCGGGTTGCGGCGGTCCCGTACGCGGAGCGCGGGTCGCGACGGCCCGGTACGCGCAGTGCGGGCCGCGGCGGAACTCCCGCGAAGAGTGAAGACCGCCCCAGGATAGGCGTGCGCGTACGTGCCGCGAAGTGAACGATTGTTGTCGACGCTCGCGGGGCACACGTTGGGCACGGCGCCGGGACGTAGGGCCGCTGCTTCCTTCCAGCGGCTGATGAGCGATTGGCGTTCTGCGCTATCTGACGGCACCGACCATGGATCTCCGGCTGTCGAGGCCGCGAGGGGACCTTGCCCCGGCCGCCTCGCTCGTCTCCTCCGAGCCCCCACCCGTACCGGCACCGCCTCCCATCGGCCAGGGGGAACAACCCGTCACGCACAGGCAGGTTAGGCTCGCCTGTGTGAGTACGTGCGCGACCGCCTCGCGGGACCTGGACGAACCTCTCGCGGGAACCGCGGCGACCGCCAGGACATGGCTCCTGGTGGAGCAGCCGGGCCCCTGGGGCGCCAAAGCGCTGACGTCCAGCCATCTCGACCCGGAGGTCGGCAGCGCCCTGGAGAGGGCCGCCGAGGGCACCGGCGTGCGCGTCGCGCTGATCGCCGCCCCGGACGCCACGCGGACTGCCACGCTCCGACCCGGCACCGGGTGTACGTGGCACATACCGTGCCCGGCCGCACCTGGCTGCGCTCCGCGGTGACCGACGCCCCCCTGGGCGCCTGCTCGACCTCGACTTCACGGCACTCGGCGCGGGCGACCACGGCGGCTTCGGCACCCCGCACACGGGCGCCCCGCTCGCGCTCGTCTGCACCAACGGCAAGCGCGACCGCTGCTGCGCCCTGCTCGGCAGGCCACTCGCAGCCGAACTCGCGGCCGCCGGTGAGGAGGGAGCCTGGGAGATCACTCATCTGGGTGGTCATCGCTTCTCGCCCACCCTGTTGGTGCTCCCGTACGGCTACGCGTACGGCAGGACCGGGACGCACGCCGTCAAGGAGATCCTCGAAGCGGTGCGTACGGGGCGGGTGATCGCCGAGGGGTGCCGGGGCAACTCCGCCTGGGAGCGTCCCGGCCAGGCCGCCGAGCTGGCGGTGCGGACGGCCACGGGCGAGGACGGAGCCGGGGCCCTGAGCGTCGTCGGTACGGACGGCGCAGCCCCGCGCTGGGAGGTGACCGTCGCGCACACCGATGGCCGCCGCTGGCAGGTCACGGTGGAACAGGGCACCTCACTGCCGCCCCGCCCGGAGAGCTGCGGCGCGGCTCTGAAGTCCCCGGCGCGGATGGACGTGGTGGCGGTGCGCCCCGCCCCGTAGAGCACTGCCCAATGGGCCGTGACCGGCTGCGCAGAACGCCGCCGCACCGCCGACTGCCACCGGCCGCGCGTGCCCAGGAGCGTCGTACGGCCAGGCTGCGCCGACTGGTGGTCCGGGGTCTCGTGTCGTCGTACGAGATCCCCGCCACACTGACTTCGGAGTAGCCCGCCACCGGCCGTACCGTTCGTACACATGAGCCCGACCTCCCCTGTGCGACGCCGCCGCCTCGGCCTGCCGCGGCGCGTGTTCTCGCAGGTGCTGCTGATGCAGCTGGCGATCGCCGCCGGGGTCGCGGTGCTGGCCACCGGGCTCTTCCTCGCACCGCTCAGCGACCAGCTCGACGACCAGGCGATGCGCCGCGCGCTGGCCATCGCCCAGACAACGGCCGCCCGCCCGCAGCTCGCCGAGGATCTGAGGTCCTCGCGCCCACGGGCGACGGGCCCGTCCAGCAGGAAGCCGACCGAATCCGCCGGGCCAGTGGCGCCGAGTACGTCGTGATCATGAACAAGGAAGGCGTCCGCTGGTCCCATACCGACCGCGCCCAGATCGGCAAGGTCGTCTCGACCGACCCCAGCGACGCGCTCGCGGGCCGCGAGGTCATGGAGATAGACAACGGCACGCTGGGCCGCTCCGCGCGCGGCAAGGTGCCGCTGAGGGACGCGGACGGGGCCATCGTGGGGGCCGTCTCCGTAGGCATCGAGTACGACAGCGTGCGGGCCCGCCTGATCCACTCGATCCCGGGGCTGCTCGCCTACGCGGGCGGGGCGCTGGCCGTCGGCGCGCTCGCCGCGTACCTGATCTCCCGCAGGGTCCAGCGGCAGACCCGTGACCTGGCCTTCTCCGACATCTCGGCGCTGCGGCGGAGCGCGAGGCGATGCTGCACGGCATCCGCGAGGGGGTCGTCGCGCTGGACCGCTCCGGCCGGGTCCGGCTGCTCAACGACGAGGCCCAGCGCCTTCTCGGCCTCGGCACGGAGGCGCTCGGCGACCGCTGGACGACGCGCTCGGCCCGGGACGCACGACCGACGTCCTCGCCGGCCGCGTCACCGGCACCGACCTGCTGACCGTCCGCGGTCAGCGTGTCCTCGTCGCCAACCGCATGCCCACCGACGACGGGGGCGCCGTCGCCACTCTGCGCGACCGCACGGAACTGGAGCAGCTCGGCCGCGAGCTCGACTCCACCCGCGGCCTCATCGACGCCCTGCGCGCCCAGGACCACGAACACGCCAACCGCATGCACACGCTCCTCGGGCTGCTCGAACTGGAGATGTACGAGGAGGCCGCCGAGTACGTCGGAGAAGTGGCCGGCGCGCACCGCGTGACCGCCGAGCAGATCACCGAGAAGGTCCATGACCCGCTGCTCGCGGCCCTTCTGGTCGGCAAGGCCACGGTCGCGGCGGAGCGCGGCGTCGCGCTCTCCGTACCGCACGACACTTCGCTGCCCGACCGGCTCGTCGACCCGGGCGGCCTCGTCACGATCGTCGGCAACCTCGTCGACAACGCTCTTGACGCCGCCGCGGGCAACCTCCACGCGCGCGTGGAGGTTGCCGTACGCACCGAAGGGCGCTCGGTGATCCTCCGTGTCCGCGACACGGGGCCGGGAGTGCCCGCCGAGCAGCGGGAGACGATCTTCACGGAGGGCTGGACCACGAAGGAGCCGCCGGCTCACGGCAAGCGCGGCATCGGCCTCGCCCTGGTCCGCAGGCTCGCCGAACGACAGGGCGGCAGCGCACGGGCCGGCGAGGCGCCTGAGGGAGGCGCGGAGTTCACCGTCGTACTGCCCGAAGCACTCCGCGAGCCCGAACTGGCATCCGAATTGGAGCCCGACCTGGACCCCGAACTGGCCGCCACGGAGGAATCACGATGACCGAAGGCACGGAGGCGACACGTTGATCGACGACACAGTGATCAAGGTCCTTGTCGTCGACGACGACGTCCGGGTCGCGGACGTCAACGCCGCCTACGTCGCGAAGATCCCCGGCTTCCACGTGGCGGCGAAGGCACACAGCGCCGGTGAGGCGCTGCGTCTCGTCGAGGAGACCCCGGTCGACCTGGTGCTGCTGGACCACTATCTGCCGGACGAGACGGGCCTGTCGGTCGTACGCACGTTGCGCGAGCGCGGACACCAGACCGACGTGATCATGGTGACGGCGGCGCGCGACGTGGCCACCGTGCAGGCGGCGATGCGGCACGGCGCCCTCCAGTACCTGGTGAAGCCGTTCTCCTACGCGGGTCTGCGCGCCAAACTCGACGCGTACGCGACGCTGCGCCGCACGCTGGACGGCGGCGGCGAAGCCGAGCAGGCCGAGGTCGACCGCATCTTCGGCGCCCTCTCCGTCGACCCCCGCCCCCGAGCTGCCCAAGGGCCACTCCCCCACCACCGCGGAACTGGTACGCCGCGCCCTGATGGCCGCGGACGGCCCCCTCTCCGCCCAGGAGCTGGCAGACCTCACCCGGCTGAGCCGCCAGACGGCCCAGCGTTACCTGAAGCTCCTGGAACGCACGGGCCGCGTCCGCCTAAGTCTCAAGTACGGCGAAACCGGTCGCCCGGAGCATCGTTACGAGTGGGCGGCGAGCGTCTAGCAGCAAGCGGAAAAACTTCGGCCCGGCATGTCGAGAACCGTTGATCGGCTCCGTCCCCGCTACGAACGCGACCAGAATGGGTCGCACAGTGCCGAGGAGAACATGATGGCCAAGTACCTGCTGCTCAAGCACTACCGAGGCGCCCCCCCGCGGTCAACGACGTGCCGATGGACCAGTGGACGCCGGAGGAGATCTCCGCGCACATGCAGTACATGCGCGACTTCGCCGACCGGCTCGAAGCGACCGGAGAGTTCGTCGACGGCCAGGCGCTCGCCCCCGAGGGAACCTTCGTCCGGTACGACGGTGAGGGCCGGCCGCCGGTCACCGACGGCCCGTTCGCCGAGACCAAGGACCTCATCGCCGGCTGGATGGTGATCGACGTCGACAGCTACGAGCGTGCCGTCGAACTGGCCGGTGAGCTGTCGGCGGCCCCCGGGGCGGGCGGAAAGCCGATCCACGAGTGGCTGGAGCTGCGCCCGTTCCTGACCGCGCCGCCCACCATCACGGAGTGACCTCACGTGACCCCTGGTTTGAACGAGGCCCTGCTCAGGAGCCTCACACCGAGCGTGCTCGCGATCCTCGTCCGCCGCGGCGCCGACTTCGCGGCGGCCGAGGACGCCGTACAGGATGCACTGCTCGAAAGCGATCCGCACCTGGCCCATCGAGGCCTCTCCCTCTGCGGCGGGGGCTTTGGGGGGTGG
>RBWT01000075.1 GCA_004010275.1 Streptomyces huasconensis | reverse complement strand
CATCAAGGAGTGGACCGCCTGGGAGCGCTACACCCTCTATCTGCGGTCGGTGCTCGGCCGGGGGGCATCCCCCGTGACGGTTTCCCGACGCACGCCCGGCTCGCCCATGCCCGCGCCGCATGGCCTTGCCTGGGGCCCGCGACGCGCGGGCGGCCAGGGAGCGTCCCCCGCAGCGTTTCCCGGCGCCCGCCCGCGCCCGCAGGGCCCCTTCCGTCGGACGGGCCGCACGCACCTCCCGGCTCACCCTCACCCCCCTCACGAGCCCCCCGGCTCATCGCCGGAGCCGACCGGCGCCCTCCGCAGGCCCCGTATGCTGCGGGAACGGTGACCGGGACCTCCGCGCGGCCGCGCGCAGGGGCAGGACGGGTCGGCGGTGGATCAGCGGCGGACGTAGGGAGACAGTGGTGAAGATCGGCTGCATCGGACTCGGTGACATCGCGCAGAAGGCGTATCTGCCCGTCCTCACCACCCAGCCCGGGGTCGAGCTGCACCTCCAGACCCGCACCCCCGCGACGCTCGCCCGGGTCGCGGGCGTCCACCACATCCCGGACGCCCGCTGCCACACCGATCTGGACGCGCTGCTCGCCCAGGGCCTCGACGCCGCCTTCGTGCACGCGCCGACCGCCGTGCATCCCGAGATCGTCACGCGGCTCGTCGAGGCGGGCGTCCCCACGTACGTCGACAAGCCCATCGCGTACGAACTCGCCGACTCCCAGCGCCTCGTGAAGCTCGCCGAGGACCGTGGCGTCAGCCTCGCCGTCGGGTTCAACCGCCGTTACGCGCCCGGTTACGCCCAGTGCGCCGACCACCCGCGCGAGCTGATCCTGATGCAGAAGAACCGCGTCGGGCTGCCCGAGGACCCGCGCACCCTCGTGCTCGACGACTTCATCCACGTCGTGGACACCCTGCGCTTCCTGGCGCCCGGGCCGATCGACCACGTCGGCGTGCGGGCCCGCGTCGTCGACGGGCTCATGGAGCACGTCGTGCTGCAACTGGCGGGCGACGGCTTCACCGCGCTCGGCGTGATGAACCGGCTGAGCGGTTCGACCGAGGAGATCCTCGAGGTCTCCGGGCAGGACACCAAGCGGCAGGTGGTCAACCTCGCCGACGTCATCGACCACAAGGGCCAGCCCACCGTGCGGCGGCGCGGCGACTGGGTGCCGGTGGCCCGGCAGCGCGGCATCGAGCAGGTCGTCCTCGCCTTCCTGGACGCCGTACGCGCGGGCAAGGTCCTCAGCGCCCGGGACGCACTGGCGACCCATGAACTGTGCGAGCGCGTGGTCCTCGCCGCTCAGGGACAGGGCGCCGCCTGAGAACCCGCGCGCCCTCGGCCGCGCCCAGCGCCACGAAAACGAGCAGCGCCCCGTGCACGGGCCAGGCGCCCCAGCGGACGTACGCGGTGGTGCCCTTGGCCAGCGGTACGTCGTACACCTCGGCGCGCGCTCGCCGAGGTGCCGAGCGGGGTGCCGACGCGTGAACCGTCCGCGGCGTGGACCGCGGAGACACCGGTGAGCGTGGCGTGCACCATCGGGCGGCCCGTCTCGGCGGCGCGCACCGCGCGAGCGAGGCGTGCTGCTCGGGCGCCCAGCTGGCCTGGAACGACGACGTGGCGGACTGGGCGAGGAGCAGTCGGGCGCCGTCCCGGGTGAGCTGCCGGCTCATGTCGGGGAACGCCGACTCGAAGCAGACCAGCGGCCCGACCCGCAGGCCGTGCCCGGCGTCCATCACCACCTGGCGGTCGCCGCGCCTGCGGTCCTCGCCCGCGGCGGCCTTGCCGACGGAGGTGGCCCAGCCGAGCAGGGACCGCGCCGGTATGTACTCGCCGAAGGGCACGAGCCGCATCTTGTCGTAGCGGTCGCCGGTCGGCCCGTCCGGGCCGACGAGCACGGAGCTCTTGAAGATGCCGGGCCGGTCGGAGCGGCGCGCGTCGACGTTCACCAGGATGTCCGCGCCGACCTCGCGGGAGAGCGCGGCGACGCGGCGGGCCACGTCGGGCCGGTCGGCCAGGTCGAAGCCGACGCTGCTCTCGCCCCACACGACCAGGTCCAGGTCCCGCCCGGCGAGGGAGCGGGTCAGCTCCTCCTCGCGGGCGAACCGCTTCTCGGCGCCCGCGACGCCGTTGATGACACCGGGTTGTACGACGGCGACCCGGACGCGGCCTGCGGCTTCCGGCCGCGGGGCCCAGGACCAGGCGGCGATGGTGACAAGGGCGACGGCGACGATCCCGGCGAGGGCGGGCGCGGGGAGGGCGGACGTACGGAGGACGGGCATGCGGAGGGAAGACGTGGGGAGAAGGGCGGACTTCGGGGCCACCATGCGGGAACCGTGCCCGAACGCGGAACCGTGCCCGAACACGGAACCGCTTCCGGACGCCGAACCGCTTCCGGACGCCGAACCGCTTCCGGGCACCGAACCGCTTCCGGGCACCGAATCGCTTCCGGGCACCGAACCGGCGTCCACCGCATCCCCCGCAAGCCCCCCGCCCCGCGCCCAACCGACGATCAGCAGCGCGAGCCCCACGTTCACGGCCACCACCAGCGCGCTGACCAGCCAGACCCCGCCCACGGAGGCGAGCCGCAGGGCCGGGGTCAGCTGCCACTGGCTGGAGCCGAGCAGACCCCAGGGGCCGCCCAAACCCTCCCAGGACCTGACCAGTTCGACCATGAGCCAGCCCGAGGGCAGG
The DNA here is from genome assembly GCA_004010275.1 of Streptomyces huasconensis. Classification (GTDB taxonomy): domain Bacteria; phylum Actinomycetota; class Actinomycetes; order Streptomycetales; family Streptomycetaceae; genus Streptomyces; species Streptomyces huasconensis. The sequence continues at coordinate 34,886 of RBWT01000075.1, read as the reverse complement.
GCCACCAGCGCGACCGCCGCACGACCCGGCGTCGTACGCCGTCGAAGGTGCCGTCGTACGAGCCAACCCCAGGGCGCCCACAGCAGGCCGAGCAGCGCGGCGATGATGACGTGAACACATGCAGGCTGGGCAGCAGCCAGTGGTGGACGGCGATCATGAACCCGAGCCCGCCGAGCCAGCCGTCGGCCATGGCCCGCCGCCCGGTCGGGGCCGTGCGCGCCAGGAGCATCCACGGCACCAGCGCGACGTACGCGAACCACCACAGCGACGGCGCGGGGAACGCGAGCGCGGGCAGCGCTCCCGCCACGACGGCGATGCCGCCCCGCCACCGCCGTGACGCAAGCAGCCGCTCGGCGCGGGGCCCGAGCCGCCCCCACCGGTCGTCGCCGAACTGAGCCATGCAGCGCCTCCCTAGGTCCCCGACGCCCGGACGTGCTTCCAGTGTGCGCGCCGCCGACGATCTAGAACAGTGGGCGTTTGTTCGGGTGGCGCGGCAGGGAACCGGGGTGGTGGCGTGCCCGGGGTCAGTCCTCGGCGGGCGTCGCGTGCCGTCGGTCCCTGACGCGGCGCCACTTCTCCCGCACCGCCACCTCGCGCAGCCGGCCGCCCTGTGCGTACCGCAGCAGCGCGAAGGCGTAGCGGCCGCCGCAGACGAAGTCGGGTGCCGTGGACGCCGCCTCGCCGGCGCGGTCCGCGAACCGCATGGGGTTCACGTAGTCGGCCCGCACGCGGGCGGAGTCGCCGATGTCCTGCTCCAGCGTGCCGAACTCCAGGCGGCGGTTGACGATCAGGTGCTGGCGCATGGGGAACATCCGCATCGTCTCGGCCAGCCATGCGGCGACCTCGGCGGAGTCTCCCTCGATGCCGCCCGCCGAGCGGTAGTCCGCGCGTCCGCCGGGTGCGAAAAGCTGCTGGTAGGCGTCCCAGTCACCGTCGTCGACGGTCACCGCGTACTCGGTGATGAGGGCATCGATGGCCAACCGGTCGATCACGGCGGCGAGTTCCACGCGCTGCGTCATCGGCTCAGTGTTGGGCACGGGGGATGCGGAGCCAAGGGGTGTGCACGGAGTCGGAGTGACGGAGCGGTTCGTCCGCATCTGCGCGCTCGCTCAACTCGTCTGTCCGTACGGCGCTTCAGCGGGTACACGAAGAGGTGCACGGTCCGCCAGCCACTCTCGCCAGAGGAGAACGAACGACATGCCAGGACTGATGACGAAGATCAAGCAGTTCGTCCAGAGCCCGCAGGGCCGACGCACGGTCGCACAGGTGCGTCGCGCCTCCGCCGACCCGCGGCGACGGGCACAGGCCCAGCGGTTCCTGGGCGGCCTCCGCCGCCGGTGACGCCGGTCGGCCGTCCGCTCCCGCCACCGGGAGCGGACCGTCGGCGCCCCGGCCGGGCATCCCCCGGCCGTGGCCAGGGGATGACGCTCGTCAGGACGGCCCGGCGCCCTGCTCCGGGACGACCGCCACCGAGTCGACCTCCACGAGCGCGCCCGGGCGCGCGTGTCCCGCGGTGGAGACGACGGTGACGGCTGTGCGGTGATCGCCCCACGCCGACCGCGACGCCGCGTACGCCTCATGGGCGTCGACGCCCTGGACGAGGTAGATGGTCAGCTTGGCGACATGCTCGGGACCGGTGCCCGCGGCGGCGAGAACGGTCAGGACGTTGCGCATCGCCTGAGCGGTCTGCGCCTCGATGCCGTCGAGCAGTTCTCCGTCACTGCCGCTGCCGAGCTGGCCGCCGACATGGAGCATCCGGGCGGCGGGTGTGATCACGCCCTGCGTGAAGGCGGGGTTCCTGTGGAGCCCGTCGGGGTCGAGGTGGGTCGTCCGCGCGGTCATGGGCCTCTTTCCGAAGGTGCCGGGTTCCGTGTGCAGGTAGAGGTCGCGGAGCAGGCAGACCTCGGACAGGTGGTGGATCAGTTCGCGGTGGACGTGCAGCACGAGGTCGGCCATGGGCAGCTCGGGGAAGGGCTCCTTCGTGCCGACCGGGGCCAGGAGTTCGCTGTCGGTGAGACCGCGTACTCCGGCCAGCCAGATGTCGAGCTGGGCCGTGAGCTGGTCGAGCGCGGTGGCCGCGTCGCCCGCGTACTCCCAGGTGTCGTACGAGGCCGGGGGCGCCCCGAAGTGTGACGGTGCGCGCGGCGAGCACGCCGACGATGACGTGATGCAGGCGCCAGGCGATCGTGGTGAAGGCGGCCGGGGCCGGCTGGGGCGTGGCGTGGTCCATCGTGAAGTCCCCGGCCCCCAGCTGCACGGGCGCCGTCGAACTGCCGCGCGGTCGCACGCTCCAGGCGTCGGGCACCGGCGACCAGAAGTACTCGTCGTCGGTGAGGCCGTCGAGCCGGGCTCGGAGCTGATGGTTCCAGTGGAACTCCCACTGCTCGCGCAGCGTTCGGTTCACGTCGAGTTCGTTCGCGTCCATGGCGTCACCGTGGCACCTGAGGCGGACAGGATCGGTCCGCCACTTCTGCCAGGGTGGAGGCATGGATGTGGTGAGCGGTGCGGAGCGGGGGACGACGGAGCGGGTTCTCGCCCTGCTCGGGCTGCTTCAGCAGCGACAGGTTTGGAGCGGTCCCGAACTCGCCGAGCGGCTCGGGGTCACGCCCCGCACGGTGCGGCGTGACGTCGAGCGGCTGCGCGCGCTCGGATATCCGGTGCACGCCGGGCAGGGCGTCGGTGGCGGTTACCGGCTCGGCCCCGGGCAGGAACTGCCGCCCCTGCTCCTCGACGACGAGGAGGCCATCGCCACCGCGGTCCTGCTGCTCGTCGAGCGGATGGCGCGGTCGTCGGCGACGCGGCGCTGCGGGCGCTGACCAAGCTCGACCAGGTGCTGCCTGCCCGGCTGCGGCACGAGGTGCGCGCGCTCTCCGGCTCGGTGGAGTCCTTCGGCGCGGGCCGCACGCCGGTCGTCCCCGAGGCGCTCATGACGCTGGCCCGGGCCCGCCGTGACGAGGTCGAGGTCGGTTTCGACTACCCCTCGGGGGGCGAGGTGCGTCGGCGGCGGGTCGAGCCCTACCGGCTGGTCGCCTCCGACCGGCGCTGGTACCTCTTCGCGTACGACTCGAACGCGACGACTGGCGTACCTTCCGCGTCGACCGGATGACCGGTGTCTCCGCACGGACGTGGCGCTTTCGCCCGCGCGCGGCGCCCGACGCGGCGCGGTACGTGCAGGAGGGCGTGGCGAGCCGGGTCTACCCGCACCGGGCGCGCTTCCTCGTGCACGCGTCGGCCGAGACGGTGCGCGAGCAGGTGCCCGCGTCGCGGCCGTCGTGCCCGCGCGGGGGAGTGAGCGCTGCGAGGTGCTCAGTGGCGCCGCCGGGCTCGACGCCGTGCTGATGCACGTCCTCTTGCTGGGGCACGCCTTCGAGATCCTCGAACCCCTGGAACTTGGTAGCCGCTGCCGGGAGTTGGCCCAGAGGCTGCTGGCGGCCGGGGCAACCGTCTCACCGGTGCCGGAGACGGACGGGGTTTGAGCCGCAACGACGCATGGGCGGGGGGAACGCCGGCGTCACCTCTCCGATGCGCGCGGCGTCGTACGTCAGGCGGCCCTCACCATCTCGGCACGGACGGCCGCGGCCCACTCCGTCACCAACTGTTCGTACTCCCTGCGCTGTTCGGGGGTGAGGCGGCCGCCCGCGCGCAGCCACAGGCCGCGTATCCGCTCGTTCAACTCCGCGGAAGAGCGCACGGAAGAGCGCACGGAAGCATGGGTCGGTGGGGTTAAGGGCATGGCGCCAAGCCTAGGGGATGAGTACGACAATCGGAACTGTCAGCTACCACACACCTCCGCCGGGTGATCGCCCGCCGCGTCTGCTCCCGGGTCGCCGCCCCCATATCCGTATGGAACGGTAGAAAGTCACCGGCGCGGTTCCCGCTGTGCCCGTGGTGTTGGTTCCTACCGGAAGAGGTGGCTCCATGTCCTCGAAGCGACGCCGCAAGAAGAAGTCCCGCCGCAAGCACGCGGCCAACCACGGCAGCCGTCCGCAGTCCTGAGACCGCGCACGCGGCCGGGCAGCCGCCCGGCCGCTGCCTCAGGAGGCCCGCGCCTTCCCCTCCGTACGCCAGGCCAGGTCCCGCGCTCAGTAGCTGCTGTCGGCGGGCGGCCGCGATGGCGGTGCCGCGGAGGACTCGGCCGTCTCGCTCGTCGTCACGCAGTCCGCCACGGCGCGTGCCGCCTGGTCGATGAATGGCGCCGGCAGTTCGTTCGCCGTCCACGGCGACCAGCCGTCCCACTGCTGCTCGGCGATCTCTTCGACCCGGTCCGCGGCCTCTGACGGCCTCATCCCGGGAAGCCGCAGGGCCGCCGTCGCCCAGCCGATCAGCTCGTTCACCTCGATGTACTGGTACCACGCGGCGTCGTCCCAGCCGCGTCTGTCGGCCTGCTGGGCCCATGCCCACCGCAGGGTCCCAGCAGTGACCGCGGCGGCCCGTTGCCGTGCTGTGCCCGTCGCTGTCCGGGCGGCGTGCTCGGCGTACCTCACCCGGTCGAGCGTGGGCCAGAACGCGAACCTGGCGAAGAAGTCGAGGTTCTCGGCGACGGTGTGACGGACCGCCCTGCCCCGGCCGTGGCCGCGCGAGGCGTCCAGCCATGCCCCCAATGAGGACGACCACCTCTGGTCGCGTGCAGGACAGCCGAGAACAGGGCGGATCACGGCGTCGAACCAGCCCTGGGTGTAGGCGTCACGGGCGGCGACGATCGCATGCACGTCGGCTTCGCTCGCCGGTTTCTCCGGGTCCAGGTGGCCCCACAGCACCATGAGAGAGCGTTCCACGGCAGCCCGCACCGCACGATGAAGATCGTCCTGTCGGGACTGCTGCGCCCATGGCAGAAGAGCGGGATAGCAGGCGGTGAAAGGATCTTGGTGGCCGGACATGGGCAGAGCCTAGGACTTGCCCGCACGTGACCCTTCGGGGGGCGGGACTCGACCGCGCGACCGTCCCACCCCTATCCCGCTGATTCCCCCGCGTGCGGGCTCAGCGTCCCCGTCGCCACCAGGGCGACGAGAACGATGCCCAGCAGAATCCGGTAGTAGACGAACGGCATGAAGCTCTTGGTGGTGATGAACTTCATGAACCACGCGATAACCGCATATCCCACCACGAACGCGATGATCGTGGCGAAGATGGTCGGCCCCCAGGAGACGTGACCCTCACCCGCATCCTTCAGCTCGAAGACGCCGGACGCGAGGACGGCGGGGATGGCCAGCAGGAACGAGTAGCGTGCCGCTGCCTCGCGCGTGTAGCCCATGAGGAGGCCGCCGCTGATCGTGGCGCCGGAGCGGGAGACGCCCGGGATCAGGGCCATCGCCTGGCAGAGGCCGAAGATCAGGCCGTCCTTGACGCCCAGTTCCTTGAGGCCCTTGCGGTGGCGTACGGCGCGGTGCCTGCCGCCCGTCTCGTCGCGTGCCGCCAGACGGTCGGCGATGCCGAGGACGATGCCCATCACGATCAGCGTGGTGGCGATCAGCCGCAGGTCGCGGAAGGGGCCCTCGATCTGGTCTTTGAAGGTCACGCCGAGGACGCCGATCGGGATCGAGCCGACGATGACCAGCCAGCCCATCTGCGCGTCGTGGTCCGAGCGCGGCACCTTCCCGGCGATCGAGCCGAACCACGCGGAGACGATCCGCGCGATGTCCTTGCGGAAGTAGATCAGCACGGCCGTCTCGGTGCCGATCTGCGTGATCGCCGTGAACGCGGCGCCCGGGTCGTGCCAGCCGGCGAACGCCGCCGTCAGCCGCAGGTGCGCGCTGGAGGAGATCGGGAGGAACTCGGTCAGTCCCTGGACGAGCCCGAGGATGAAGGATTCAAGCCAAGACATGAAAACTGCGCCGTCCAAGTACTGATCATCAGACCGCGTGAGCGATCACAGCGGTCATCACGGTCATCGAGGTCATCGAGGTCGTAGAGGTGCGTGGCTGAGGCGTGCGGGAAGCGTGAGCCGGCGTACGAAAGAGGCGGAAGCGCCGGGACAGGGGAGGAGACCGCCGAGATCGCCCCCCTCGTCGTGGGGCAGCGTAGCGGCCTTGGGTTACGGGGCTGCTGGGAGGGCCGCCTTGCCGGCGCGGGACGGCCGGGGGCCGCGGCCGCTCTCCTACGCCGCCGAGGGGCCGGTCGTCGTCCAGCCCGGGCTCTGGGGGTGCGCGGTGAGGTCCTCGTGGCGGACCGCGTCGCCGCAGGCCGAGCACGTCACCACCGGGACCAGTTCCTGGCCGCAGGAGTGCTCCAGGATCATCGGCCGATCCTCCTCGCCGCGCAGATGACGGTCGCCCCACGCCATGAGCGTCATCAGGACCGGCTCCAGTTCGAGCCCGGCCGGGGTGGGCCGGTACCGGAAGCGCTGCGGGCGCTCGCTGTAGGCGACCTTCTCCAGGATGCCCGCCTCCACGAGCCGGCGCAGGCGCGTCGCGAGGATGTCGCGGGGTGCGCCGATGTTGCGTACGAGCTGGTCGAAGCGTTCGTTGCCGAGGCACACCTCACGCAGGACGAGCAGCGAGTACTTCTCGCCGACGAGAGCGAGGGCGTCGGCGATGGAGCAGGGGCGCGGATGCTTCATGCGGGCAGTCTAGAGGGCGGGCGAGAGAGGGTTTGATTTTCCAACTTACGGGGCTATGGTGAGTCCAGATTTCCTACTGACTGGTAGCCCCCGGCACTCCAGGGCCCAGCAGTGCAGTAGCCCAGCAGCCCCGGTAGCGAAAGAGGCCCGCACCATGCGTGACGCCGTCATCGTCGAAGCCGTACGCACCCCCGTCGGCAAGGGCAAGCCCAATGGCGCCCTCGCCGCCGTCCACCCCGTCGAACTCCTCGCCCACACCCTGCGCACCCTCGTCGGACGCAGCGGCATCGACCCCGCCCTGGTCGACGACGTGATCGGCGGCACCGTCGACCAGGTCGGCGAGCAGGCCATGAACACCACCCGCTACGCCGTCCTGTCGGCGGGCTTCCCCGAGTCCGTGCCCGCGACCACCGTCGACCGGCAGTGCGGCTCCTCCCAGCAGGCCGTGCACTTCGCCGCGCAGGGCGTCATATCGGGGGCGTACGACATGGTCGTGGCCTGCGGCGTGGAGTCGATGAGCCGCGTACCGATGTGGTCGAACGTGCCCGCGGGCGCCGACCCCTTTGGCCCCGGCATCGCCGAGCGCTACCCGGAGGGCCTGGTCCCGCAGGGCATCAGCGCCGAGCTGATCGCCGCCAAGTGGTCCATCGGGCGCGCGGACATGGACGCCTTCGCCACCATCTCGCACCAGCGGGCCGCGCTCGCCTGGGACGCGGGCCTCTTCGACGCCGAGACCACGCCGATCGCGGGCCTGGCCCGTGACGCGTCGGTACGCCCCGCCACCACGCCCGAGGTCCTCGCCGGCCTCAAGCCCGCCTACTACGACCCGGCCTTCGGCGAGCGCTTCCCGCAGATCGACTGGTCGGTCACGGCGGGCAACTCCAGCCCCGTCAACGACGGCGCCTCCGCCGTCCTCATCACCACCAGCGAGCACGCGGCCCGGCTCGGCCTGCGCCCGCTCGCCCGGCTGCACAGCTTCGCCGTCACCGGCTCCGACCCGCTCCTCATGCTCACCGGCGTCCTGCCCGCCACCGAGAAGGTGCTGCGCAAGGCGTCACTCACCCTCGACGACATCGACCTGTTCGAGGTCAACGAAGCCTTCGCGAGCGTCGTCCTGGCCTGGTTGCGGGAGACCGGCGCCGACCACGAGAAGGTCAACGTGCACGGCGGCGCCCTCGCGCTCGGCCACCCGCTGGGCGCCAGCGGCACCCGCCTGATGACCACGCTCGTCCACGCGATGCGCGCCCGCGGAGCCCGGTACGGGCTGCAGACCATGTGCGAGGCGGGCGGACTCGCCAACGCCACGATCCTCGAAGCTCTCTGACGGTCCCGCCGCCTCCGGTCCTGCCTGTCGATCCGGGACGGCCCCGGTCGGTCCCGGCCGGCTCCGGTCGGTCAGCGCGCCCCGCGCAAATGGTGCCGCTTGAACCACGCCACCACCGCCCCCGCCAGGCCCGTCACCGCGATGAACCCCATCGCGATCAGAAAGACGGGCGACGTCGGCGTCGAGGCCCGGGCGCCCGCGATGACGTACGCGGCCGTGTTCGGGATCGACCCGAGGCCCGTGGCGAGGAGGAACGGCAGCCAGCCCATGCGGGACACCGCCGCGCAGTAGTTGGCGGCGGCGAACGGCACCCCCGGGAAGAGCCGCACGGCCAGCATCGACCGGAAGCCGTGCCGGCTGAACTGGCCGTCCGCCGCCTTCAGCCAGCGCCCCCGCAGCAGTGGCCGCAGCGCGTCCTGGCCCAGCATCCTGCCGAGCCCGAAGGCGATCCCGGCGCCGAACACCGTGCCGGCGATCGCCGCGGCGAGGCCCGCCTGCGAGCCGAAGAGCGCGCCCGGCGCGAGATTGAGCAGCGGCCGCGGCACGAACGCGGCGGTGCACGCCCCGTACGCCACCGCGAACAGGGCCACCGCCGTCGCGCCGCCCAACTGCGCGGGCCAGCCGTCGGAGAGGAGCCGCTGGGGCTCGAACAGCAGCACGCACGTCCCCGCTGCCACGAGGAGCACCACGAGCAGCGACAGACGTGACCACGGCGAGAGCAGCGCCCTGGTGCAGCGCACGGCGAGGCCCTGTGGCCGGGCGGTTGCGGTCTCGAACATCCGGGAAGACTAACCGGCTGATGTGTCTGATCGCCGTATGGTGCGTCTCATGAGCGTCACAGTCCCGAGAAGTGCCCTGGCCGACACGGTGCTCGACCGGCTCGTCGTGACGTACGCCTCGGCGGCCGATCCCCGGCGGGGCGAGCAGATGAGCGCGTACATGAAGGACGTCGCCCCCTTCCTCGGCCTGGCCTCGCCCGCGCGCCGCGAGCTGTCCCGCGCCGTCCTCGCCGGCACGCCGCACCCCGACGAGACGGACTGCGCGGCCGTCGCGCTGCGCTGCTGGGCACTGCCCGAACGCGAGTACGCCTACTTCGCCGTGGACTACCTGCGCCGTCACGTGCGGCGCTGCTCGTCCGGTTTCCTGCCCGTCGTACGCCATCTGGTGACCACCCGCTCCTGGTGGGACACCGTCGACCTGCTCGCCGCGCACGTCGTCGGAGGGCTGGTCGCCGCCGACCCCCGGCTGCGCGCCGACATGGACGCGTGGATCGAGGACGAGGACCTGTGGGTGGCCCGCACGGCGCTCCTGCACCAGCTGCGCCACAAGGAGGCGACGGACACCGAACGCCTCTTCGCTTACTGCCTGCGCCAGTCGGGGCATCCGGATTTCTTCATCCGCAAGGCGATCGGCTGGTGCCTGCGCGAGTACGCCAAGACCGACCCGGACGCGGTAAGCGCCTTCGTCGAGCGTGAACGGAACCGGCTCGCGCCGCTGTCCGTGCGGGAGGCGTCGAAAAACCTCTGAGCCCGCCGGAGGGCGGCAACTGAGGCCGCGCCTTGCCGCGTTCGGCGAAATTCATTCGACGCGGGCGACTCGTGTCGGCCAGGATCAGAGCCATGTTCCGGTACGCCTTCCTCGCAGCCACGCCCGCAGTCGCGGGCGCTGCGAAGGCTGCCGTCGTCGCCCCTGATGCTCCCGACGCCTTCGACGGCGCCCGAAGCTGACCCTCCCCGGAGACTCCGGCGGACCCCGCAGGGGGAGGGTCGGTACGGCCCCGGGGTCCCCGTCCCGACCACGCGCTCGCCGCGGGTCCGGACCACAGCTTCGAGTTCCGGAGAAGGAACCACCATGCCCGAGACGGCTTACGTCCGCACGAAACCGCACCTCAACATCGGCACCATGGGCCACGTCGACCACGGCAAGACGACGCTGACCGCCGCCATCACCAAGGTCCTCAGCGAGCGCGGCACCGGCACCTTCGTCCCCTTCGACCGCATCGACCGCGCGCCGGAGGAGGCGCAGCGCGGCATCACCATCAACATCGCGCACGTCGAGTACGAGACGGACACCCGGCACTACGCGCACGTGGACATGCCCGGCCACGCCGACTACGTCAAGAACATGGTCACCGGCGCCGCCCAGCTCGACGGGGCGATCCTCGTCGTCTCGGCGCTCGACGGGATCATGCCGCAGACCGCCGAGCACGTGCTGCTCGCCCGGCAGGTGGGCGTCGACCACATCGTCGTTGCGCTCAACAAGGCCGACGCCGTCGGAGACGGCGAGGACGCCGTGCTGACCGACCTCGTGGAGCTGGAGGTCCGCGACCTGCTCTCCCGGCACGGGTACGGGGGCGACTCCGTCCCGGTCGTACGGGTCTCCGGGCTCAGGGCGCTGGAGGGCGACCCGCGGTGGACGGGCGCGGTCGAGGCGCTGCTGGACGCCGTGGACACGTATGTGCCGATGCCCGAGCGCTATCTCGACGCGCCGTTCCTGCTGCCCGTCGAGAACGTGCTCACCATCACCGGGCGCGGCACCGTCGTCACCGGCGCCGTCGAGCGCGGCACCGTCCGTCTCGGCGACCGCGTGGAGGTCCTCGGCGCGGACACCGAGACGGTGGTCACCGGCCTGGAGACCTTCGGCAAGCCGATGGAGGAGGCGCAGGCCGGGGACAACGTGGCGCTGCTGCTGCGCGGCCTGCACGCGACGCCGTACGCCGCGGCCATGTCGTCGCGCGCCCGGCAGCGTCAGCCCGAAGCGGCGCTTCACCGCACAGGTGTACGTCCTGTCGACCCGCGAGGGCGGCGTACGACACCGATCGCACGGGGTACCGGCCGCAGTTCTACATCCGCACGGCGGACGTGTCGGTGACGTCGACCTGCGGCGGGGCGGCCGTGGCCCGACCGGCGAGACGGTCACGATGACGGTCGAACTGGGCCGTGACGTGCCGCTGGAGACCGGCCTCGGCTTCGCGATCCGCGAGGGCGGGCGCACCATGGCGCGGGCACGGTCACGGAGGTCCTCTGACGGGCCCCGCCGGGGGTCAGCAGCGTTCGCGCAGGGAAACCGGGGCGGTCGACACAGTGCCCGTCGAACGGGTGTGGCCGCCCCGGGTCACCCGCAAGGCGTAGGTGACGCGAACGGTGTAGGCGGGATCGCAGTCGGTGACCGTCATGTAGTGCTGTCCCTCGGGCCCCGGAGTGTGCGCCCCTTCCTCGTCGAAGCTCTGCTCCGCGAGATCGTCCGTGCGCTCGGCGGCGCCGTCGGGGGCGGTGCGCCAGTGGCCGGCGGGTGTCCGTACCTGGAGGACAAGGCGGAGACGGAACCGCTCGGGGCGCTCCGTACAGCGCACGTCCATCTCACCCGCGGCCACCGTCCCGGCGTCACCGTCGACGGCACGTACCAGGCGGTCGGGCATGACGTACTCACAGCCCGCGAAGCCGCGGGTCCTGGTGTCGTTGAGCGTGTCGTCCACGGCTGTCCGCCACACGGTGGCGGCCAGGATCACACCGCCGACCACGGCCAGAAGCAGCGCTCCCACGAGCGTGTCGAGCAGCTTCCTTCTCCGCATCCCCGGAGCATCGCAGAAGCAGGCGTACGGCGAGAGTACGGGGTGATTTTCGCCGGGGAGGGGGCGGCACAATGGAGCCCGTGGACGAGTACGAGCACGAGTTCGAGACGGGCGCGGGGGCCGAGCCTCCGGAGGCGATTCCGGTGACGCGCGAGGTGGATCACGGCACCGCCAAGCTGATGCCCGACGTCGACCGGGCGCGGGCCTGGCTGCTCACCGTCGACGGCGCACCGCAATCGTACGTGGACCTGGACGCGCCGACCCACCTGGAGTTCGAGTACGCGCGCCGGCTCGCCCACGTCCTGGACACGGCGGCCGCGCCGGGCCGCCCCCTGGACGTCACCCACCTCGGCGGCGGCGCCCTCACTCTGCCCCGCTATGTCGCCGCCACCCGCCCCGGCTCCCGGCAGGACGTCGTCGAGGAGACCGGGGGCTGCTGCGGCTGGTCGCCGAACAGCTGCCGTGGGAGCGCGACTCGGGGATCACCGTGCACGGCGCGGACGCCCGGCGGTGGCTCGACGCGGCGCCCGACGACAGCGCCGACCTCCTCGTCGCCGACGTCTTCGGCGGCTCCCGCGTCCCCGCCCACCTCACCACCGTCGCCTACGCCAGGGCCACCGAGCGCGTACTGCGCCCGGACGGCGTGTACGCGGCGAACCTCGCCGACGGCGCGCCCTTCGCTTTCCTCCGCTCCCAACTCGCCACCTTCGCCGAGGTCTTCGAGGAACTGGCGCTGATCGCCGAGCCGTCCGTGCTGCGCGGCCGCCGCTTCGGGAACGCGGTGCTCATCGCCTCGCACGCACCCCTCGACATCGCGGCCCTGGCCCGGCGCGCGGCGTCCGACACCTTCCCCGCCCGCGTCGAGCACGGCGCGGCGCTGCGGCGCCTCATCGGGGACGCGAAGGCCGTGCGTGACGAGGATGCGGTGCCGTCACCGGAGCCGCCGGGCGGGGCCTTCCGCATCGGCTGAAACGAGGTGTCCGGTGAGCGCGCCGTGCCCTCAGCCGAGCCGCCCGGCGGGGCTCTCCGCGTCGGTCGAGGCCACCGGGTCCGCCACGCGGGGCGCGGGCAGGACGGTCACCTCCTTCGTACGCCGTGTCAGGTTGCGTACGTCGGGGACGAACAGGACCGCCGCCGTCACGAGCACCACGAGCAGCGCGCTGCCCCACAGGGACGGGCCGCGGCCGAACGCGGACTCCGCGGGGCCGGCCAGGGCCGTGGCCAGCGGCACCATCGCGACCGAGCCGAACCAGTCGTAGGCGGAGACCCGCGACAGCTTCTCCTCCGGGATCTCCTGGTGCATCGCGGTCATCCAGGAGACGCCGAACACCTCGATCGCCACGCCGCTGACGAACATCACCGCGGCGAGCCCCGCCACCGGCAGCGGCACGGCCAGCGCCGCCGAGGGCGCAGCCAGCGGGAAGACGCAGAGAGTTCCCGCGAGCAGCAGCCGGCGCGGCTTCCAGCGCATCATCAGAATCGCGCCGCCGACCGCGCCGCGCCGAACGCGCCGAGCGCGAGGCCCCACGGTCCCGCGCCGCCCAGTTCGTCCCGGGCGACCAGCGGGCCGAACACCGACTCTGCGGCGCCGACCACCGCCACCACGACCGAGAACTGCGCCACGATCGACCAGAGCCAGGGACGGCCGGTGAACTCCCGCCAGCCGTCCCGCAGATCGGAGAGGAGTCCGCCGCCGGGCGAGCGTTCCGGTATGTGGCTGACGTCGAGGAAGGAACGCAGCGCTCCGGCGAGGGCGAACGCCGCCGCGTCCACCGCGAGCACCCAGCCGGGACCGATCGCCGCGACCATCAGGCCGCCGAGCGCGGCGCCGCCGAGGCCCGCCCCCTGCATCGCCATCCGGTACAGCGCGAAGGCCCGGCTGACCTGTTCGCCGCTGACCGACGACATCAGCATGCCCTCGGCCGCGGGGCCGAAGAAGGCCTGGCCGACGCCGCCGAGACCGGTGAGCAGCATCATCTGCCACAGCTGCGGCTCGCCCGCGATGACGAGCACGGCGAACGCCGCCTGCGACACGCAGTTGAGGGCGTTGGCGGCGACCATCACATGGTGGCGCGGCAGCCGGTCGGCGACGGCCCCGCCGATGAGCAGGAAGAGCACCAGCGGAAGCGTCCGCACGGCCGCGACGAGCCCGACGTCCCCGCCGTCGCCCCCGGCGTCCAGGACGGCGAACGCCGCCGCGATCAACGCCCCGTGGCTCCCGAGGTTCGTCACGATCGCGGCGGCGGTCAGCAGCGTGTAGTTGCGGCCCGCCCAACTGGGGCGGCGACGCGGCACGGAGGCAGGTTTCGTCACCCCGGGACTATGACCGGGGGCCGGGGCACTTGCCAAACCGTTTGTTCCCGTGGCTCAGACGGTTGTTCTCGTGGCTCAGAACGCGCCGCGTGACCCCGGGGAGAACCCCGGCTCAGGACTCCTCGGCCGCGGCCTCGCTCCACCGCACGGTGGCCAGGATCTTCTTCACCATGGCGTCGGAGACCTCCTCCTTGACGCCCTTGGCGCCGTAGAGGGTCCAGGCCACGTACTCGCCCGCCTCGTTCTTGAAGGCGAACGTGGTGGCCTTGCCCTCCGAGTCGCACTTGGCGGACGTGGCGGCGCCGGACGTCGTCGACGTCGCGAGGCTGCCCTTGACGCCGGACTTGGTGGTGTACTCCTCCACGTCGCTGATCTTGATCTTCTTCTTGTCGGCCTTGGTCTGCTCGGTGTAGCCGCCGAAGACCCACCAGGCCGAGTCGTTGCGCGCGACGTCCTTGGTGTTCTTGGCGCCGTTCTGGCCCTTGGTGCCGACGACGGCCAGCGAGGTGTCCTCGGGCTCGCCGTCCTTGTCGTCGTCCGACGTGCACCACTTCTCTTTGTAGACCGCGGGCGCGGACATGCCGATGATCGTCTTCGAGCCCTGGTCCTTGCGGTCGTCGAAGCCGGTGAAGGTGTCGGGCGTCTCGACCTTCCAGTCGGCCGGGACGTCGAAGGCGGTGCCCCACTTGGGGTTCACCACGACCTGCCAGCCGGGGATCGTCGGCTTGTCCTCGCCGCCCTCGCCGCGCTCGTTCCCGCCCGTGGTGGGCGTCGGGTCCGGCTTCTCCGTCGCGGACTTCGCGGGCTTCGCCGGACCCGCCTTGTCGTCCTTGCCGTCTTCGTCACCGCCGAGGACCAGGAACCCGGTGACGCCGGCCGCCACCACCACGGCCAGCGAGGCGACGATGGCGGTGATCTTCGTCTTGTCGCCGCCGCCCCCGCCCTGACCGCCGGTACCCGGCTGCGGCAGCACGGGCGGCGGCGTCGGAGCGGACCACTGCGGCTGCTCGGGCCGCGAGAACCCGCCCGAGTGCGGCTGCTGGTGGCCACCGGCGGGCGGCTGCTGCGGGTAGCCGCCCGTGGGCTGCTGCTGATACCCCGGCTGCTGATAGGGGTTCGGTGCCTGGTACCCCGGCTGCTGGTACGGGTTCTGACTCTGGTCCTGCGGGTTCTGCTCGCCCCCGGGCGGCTGCTGTTCTGGCCACATGGCCAGTAACCATAGAGGTGCCGGGGGCCGGGTGCCACGGGCAGCCCCGCCGGGGCCGGCACCGGTCCGCCGCCGACGGGTGCGAGGTACGGCGAACCGTACGGAGAAAGGGGCGGAAAGCGTCAGGATTCCGTCGCCTCGCCGTGGGTGCGCACCGTGCTGAGGATCTTCATGACCGTCTCCTCGGGTATCTCGTCCTTCACGCCGCGCGCTCCATAGAGGCTCCACGCGACGTAGTCGCCCGCGGCGTTCTTGAAGCCGAAGGTGATCGCCTTGCCGTCGGAGGCGCACTTGCCCCGCTGGGGCGTGTTCCTGGACTCGGCGCGGGCGATGCTGCCCTTGATGCCGGACGCGGTGGTGTACGGCTGCGCCTTCTCGTCGGAGGTGAAGCTCTTCTTGTCCGGCTGCGTGTAAGCGGCGTATACCCACCAGGCGACCTGGTTGACCGCGACCTGATCGGTGTTCTTCGCGCCCTTGGCGCCCTTGGTGCCGACGGCGGCGAGTTCGTGGTCCTCGCTCCTGCCGTCCTTGTCGTCGTCGGTGACGCACCACGTGGGCTTGAGGTACGCGGGCGCCGACATCGTCATGAGCGGCTTGCCGGTCTCGTTGTCCTCGTAGGCGATCGCGGACCCGGGGTTCTGGACCTCCCACTCGGGCGGTACGTCGAAGGCCGTGCCCCACCGGGGGTTCACCACGACGTGCCAGCCCTTGATGGTCGGCTTGAGACCGTTGTCCGTACCGCGCTCGCTGTCGTCGCCGTCGTCCGGGGCGGCGCCCGGGCTCGCGGGGGTGGCCTGCGAGGGGGAGCCGGCCCGGGCGTCCTTCTCGTCCCTGTCGTCCTTGTCGCCGCCGAGGACCAGGAACCCGGTCACGCCCGCGGCGACGACCACGCGGCCGCCATGACGACGGAGACGACCTTGACCTTGCCGGTGCCTTTGCCGCCGCCCCCCTGGGGCTGTCCGTGAGGCGCGGCCACCGGCTGCTGGTAGGGGTTGGGCGCCTGATACCCCGGCTGCTGATAGGGGTTCGGTGCCTGGTATCCGGGCTGCCGGTACGGGTTCTGACTCTGGTCCTGCGGGTTCTGCTCGCCCCCGGGCGGCTGCTGTCCTGGCCACATGGCCGCACACGATACGGGGAGCGACCGTTCAAGATCACATCACCCCCGGAGGCCGGACGTGGCCCCGCGCGGCCGGTCAGCTCTCGGGCATCTCGTACTCGCGCACCGTCGAGAGGATCTTCCGCACGGTCGCGTCCGGCAGCTCCTCCCGTACGCCCTTCGCGCCGTGGAAGGACCAGGAGGCGATCTTCCCGGCG
Organism: Streptomyces huasconensis; assembly: GCA_004010275.1. Lineage (GTDB taxonomy): Bacteria > Actinomycetota > Actinomycetes > Streptomycetales > Streptomycetaceae > Streptomyces > Streptomyces huasconensis. The sequence continues at coordinate 18,601 of RBWT01000075.1, read as the reverse complement.
GAGTCCTCGAAGGCGAACACCGTGGCCTTGCCGTCGGAGTCGCACGCGCCCTGCTGGTCGGCACCCGTCGAAGTGGCGCTCGCCAGGCTGCCCTTGAGGCCCGACCTCGTGGTGTACGACTCCACGGGGCCGGTCGTGACCTTCTTCTTGTCGGGCTGGGTGTAGGCGCCGTAGACCCACATGGTCGCGTCGTTCCGCGCGACCTGCTCGGTGCTCTTGGCGCCCTTGTTGCCGCGGGTGCCCGCGGCGGCCAGTGGGACGTAGTCCTTGGTCCCGTCCTTGTCCTCGTCGCTTCCGCACCACTGCTCCTTCAAGTAGGCGGGGGCGGCGTAGGCGACGAGGAACGGCGCCGACTCGTCGTCGGCGTCCTCGTCCTCCACATATCCGCCGGCCCAGTCCCGCGATTCCAGGGACCACTCGGGAGGCACGTCGAAGGCGATGCCGCGCTTGGGGTTCACGACGACCTTCCAGCCCGGCACGGTCGGGCCGGGCCCGGTCCCCGCGCGCGGGTTGTCGGCGGAGCCGGAGCCGGAGCCGGACGGGCCGGGCGCGGAACCGGACTCGGCCGGGCCGGGCTTCGCGGTGTCGTCCTTGCCGCCGCCGAGGAGCAGGGCCCCGGTGACGCCCGCGGCCACCACGACGGCCCCCGCCGCGGTGAGGGCGATCACCTTGGTCCGCCCTGCCGCCGCCGCGAGGGGGCTCGGGCGCGCCGCCGCGCGGCTCCCCGGGCATGGTGGGCGCGTCCCAAGAGGCCTGCTGCGCATAGGGGTTGGGCTGCTGGTACCCCGGCTGCCGGTACGGGTTCGGCTCTCGGCCCGACTGGTTCTGTTCGCCCCCGGGCGGCTGCTGTCCATGCCACATGGGCGTCCACGATAGGGGACGGTGATCCGCCGGGCGGAGGGGCCTGGCCAGGGGACTCTACTCGTGGGTAACATCGCCGCCATGAGCGCAGACAAGATGTCGATCGGCGAGATGCTCGCCGCCACGGTGCCGATGGCCAGGACCCTGAACCTGGAGTTCCGGGAGACCGCGCCGGACAAGGCCGTCGTGGCCCTGCCCGACCAGAGCGAGTACCACAACCACGTCGGCGGCCCGCACGCCGGCGCCATGTTCACGCTGGGCGAGTCCGCGAGCGGGGCCATCGTCCTCGCCGCGTTCGGCGCGCAGCTCTCCCGCGCCGTGCCGCTCGCCGTCAGCGCCGAGATCGCGTACAAGAAGCTCGCCATGGGCCCCGTGACGGCCACGGCGACGCTCGGCCGCCCGGCATCGGACGTGATCGCCGAACTCGACTCCGACAGCGCCCCGAGTTCCCCGGTCGCCGTCGAGATCCGCCGCGCGGACGGCGCGGTGACCGGCGAGATGACCGTCCTGTGGACCCTCAGGCCCAACGACCCCAGCTGACGGCGGCCGGGTGCGGGTGGCGCCGTGCCGTCCAGGTGATCCCGGACCGGTAGGCTGCGCGGGCGTGCGCTGTCCGAGGGCGCGTATGCCGGGGGCAGGCACTGGAACTACGGGAGGAACCGGCGTTGCACGTCCAGGAGTGGCTGGAGCAGGTACCGGCCGTCAGCATCTACGCGCTGGTGGGAGTCGTCATCGGCCTGGAGAGCCTGGGCATTCCGCTGCCCGGTGAGATCGTCCTGGTCTCCGCGGCCCTCCTGTCCTCCCAGCACGGTGACATCGACCCGGTCATCCTGGGCGCCTGCGCCACCGCGGGCGCCATCATCGGCGACTCCATCGGGTACGCCATCGGCCGCAAGGGCGGCCGGCCGCTGCTGGCCTGGCTGGAGCGGAAGTTCCCCAAGCACTTCAGCGCGGCCAACGTCGCGAGCTGTGAGCGGTCCTTCCAGAAGTGGGGCATGTGGGCGGTCTTCTTCGGCCGCTTCGTCGCCCTGCTGCGCATCTTCGCCGGGCCGCTCGCGGGCGTCCTGCGCATGCCGTACTGGAAGTTCCTGATCGCCAACGTCCTCGGCGGCATCGTCTGGGCGGGCGGCACCACCGCCGTCATCTATTACATCGGTGTGGTCGCCGAGGACTGGCTGAAGCGCTTCTCCTACCTGGGGCTCGCCATCGCCGTCCTGATCGGCGCAGGCTCCATGCTGTTCGTCAAGCGCCGGGCGAAGAAGGCGGCCGCCGAGGCGGAGGCCGCCACGCCCGTGGCGGCCGAGCCGCAGCCCGTCGGCGTCGGCGACTGAGCCGACAAGGTCACCCGGCGGCGTGCGCGTCGCGGTGGGCCCCGGCCAGTTCGACGTACATCGTGCCGTTGAGCGAGATGCCCTCGCGCTCCTCGTCGGTGAGCTGCCTGCGCACCTTGGCGGGTACGCCCGCGACGAGTGAGCCCGGGGGCACCCGCATCCCCTGCGGCACCAGGGCCTGCGCGGCGACCAGGGAACCGGCGCCGATCACCGCGCCGTTGAGGACGGTCGCGCCCATCCCGATCAGACTGTCGTCCTCGACGGTGCACCCGTGCAGCACGGCGTTGTGCCCGACCGAGACGCGCTCGCCGATGGTGATGGGGAAGCCCGGGTCGACGTGCAGGCTGCAGTTGTCCTGGATGTTGCTGTCGGCGCCCACGACGATGGGCCCGCAGTCGGCGCGCAGCACCGCGCCGTACCAGGCGCTGGCCCCGGCGTGCAGCGTCACCTCGCCCAGCACGACCGAGGTCGGCGCGGTGAACGCCTGAGGGTCGATCTTCGGATTCTTGCCGCCGATGCCGGTGATGAGTGCCTCATGGCCCATCGCCTCGCTCCCCGCTTCTGTACGTCTTCTTCCGTGGTGTCGCGCCTGACGGCACCGTACGCGACGGCGCGGCGCGCGCGGCCGGGTGGGGTGAAGATCACAGGCCCTGGGCCTGCGGGGGCCGGGGGCACTGAGTAACGTGAGCGCGTGCCGAAGAACAGGAACACGTTCTCATCCCTGGCCGCCGCGCCGCTCCGTCTCGCGCAGCGCGCGGGAGTCCACTCGGGCTGGGCGTGGGTGCAGCGCACGGGCGCGGTGACCGCCGCGCACCCGGGGCGGCTGCGGTTCGGCGCGATCGGGGCGGGCACGAAGCTCGCCTTCCCGCAGGGCACGGTCTTCGGCGAGCCGTGGATACGCCTCGGCGACCACTGCATCGTCGGCGAGCACGTGACGCTCACCGCGGGCATGATGCCGGACCTCGACCTCGGCCCCGACCCCATCCTGCGCATCGGCAACGGCGTCGTGCTCGGCCGCGGCAGCCACGTCATCGCCGACACGACGGTGACGATAGGCGACGACTGCTACTTCGGGCCGTACGTCTACGTGACGTCCACCAACCACTCCTACGACGATCCGCACACGCCCATCGGCAAGCAGTGGCCGCGGATGGACCCGGTGGAGATCGGGCCCGGGTGCTGGGTGGGGACGGGCGCGGTGATCCTGCCGGGAGCGCGGATCGAGCGCGACGTCGTCGTCGCCGCGGGGGCGGTGGTGCGCGGGGAGGTCCCCGACCACGCGGTGGTGGCGGGGGCGCCGGCGCGGGTCGTCCGTACCTGGGACGCGGAGTCGGGGTGGCAGCCGCCGCTGCGTACGCCCGCGCCGGTGCCCATCCCCGAAGGGGTCACGCCGGAGCAGTTGATCGCGCTGGGGGAGATGGGGGAGGCGTAACTGCGAGGCGGTCCTGGAGAGGCCCCGCAGTACAGTGTGGTGAACTGGCGGGAACCATCGGGTGGACCGCACGGTAGTTCAGTAAAGTGAACTTCGTCATCCAAAATATTGGACGGAATGTGTCGGACCTCGATCAGCTGACCCAGTCGCTCGCGCGCAACCTCAAGCGGTGGCGCAACGAAAGAGGCTTCACCCTCGACGCCCTCGCGCCCGGGGCGGTGTGAGCCGCGGCATGATCATCCAGATCGAGCAGGCCAGGACCAACCCCAGCGTGGGCATCACGGTGAAGCTCGCGGACGCGCTGGGCATCAGCATCACCACGCTCCTCGACCGCGAACAGGGCCCGCACGTCCGCCTCGTACCGCCCGAGCAGGCCGTGCGCATGTGGTCCACGGAAGCCGGCAGCAACACCACGCTCCTGGTCGGCGCCGAGGCCCGCGGTCCCTTCGAGCTGTGGTCCTGGCTCCTGATGCCGGGCGAGGGCAGCGAGTCCGACGCGCATCCGCCGGGCACCGTGGAGCTGCTGCACGTCTCGCGGGGTGAGCTGACGCTCGTCGTGGACGGCGTCGAACACGTCGTCGCGGCGGGGACGGCCGCCACCTTCGAGGCCAACGCCCCGCACGCCTACCGCAACCAGGGCGCCGAGCCCCTCGAGATGACGATGTCGGTCTCGGTGCCGCCCGCCCACGCGGCCTCCTACTGACGGCTGTTACCGTGCCGCCATGCACGCTCCTCTCGGTGATTTCGACGTCGTCCACCCCGCCCCCGAGGTCCTCGGCCTGCTGGTCGCGCCCGTCGCGGAAGCCGTACGCGGATGGAGCGGCCCCGTCCCGGCCGACGAGCTGATCCACGTCGACACCGACCCGCAGTGGGCCGACACCGCCACCTTCTTGGAGCACTACGGCCCCGAACTGCTCTCCCAGTCCGCCAACTGCGTCGTCGTCGCGGGCAAGCGCGGCGGTGAGACCACGCTCGCCGCGTGTGTCGTGCTGTCCGGGACGCGCGTGGACGTCAACGGCGCCGTCCGCCGTCAACTCGGGGCGCGCAAGGCCTCGTTCGCGCCGATGGACACGGCAACCGGTGAGACCGGCATGGAGTACGGCGGCATCACGCCCATCGGGCTGCCCGCGGCCTGGCCCGTGCTCGTCGACGCCGCCGTCGCCGACCTGCCGTACGTCCTCGTCGGCAGCGGCAGCCGCCGCGGCAAGCTCATCGTGCCGGGCAAGGTCTTCGCCGCGCTGCCGAACGCGGTGGTCATCGAGGGGCTCGGCGTCGCCGCCTGAGGCGGTTCAGCCGTCCAGGCCGCCGCGCGCGACCAGTTGCCGGGCGATCACATTGCGCTGGATCTCGTTGGTGCCCTCGCCGACGATCATCAACGGCGCGTCGCGGAAGTAGCGTTCGACGTCGAACTCGGTCGAGTAGCCGTTGCCGCCGTGGATGCGGACCGCGTCCAGCGCGATCCGCATCGCCGTCTCCGACGCAAACAGCTTGGCCATGCCGGCCTCCATGTCGACGCGCCGCCCCGCGTCGGCCTCCCGGGCCGCGTGCAGGGTCAGCTGCCGGGCGGCGGAGAGCGAAGTCGCCATGTCCGCCAGGTAGTTGCCGATGGACTGGTGCCGCCAGATCGGCACGCCGAACGACTCGCGCTGCCGGGCGTAGCGCAGCGCGTCCTCGAACGCGGCGCGCCCCACGCCGAGCGCCCGGGCGGCCACCTGCAGCCGCCCGGTCTCCAGGCCCTTCATCATCTGTCCGAACCCCCGGCCCTCGACGCCGCCGAGCAGCGCGTCCGCCGGGGCGCGGTGGTCGACGAAGGACAGCTCGCAGCTCTCCACGCCCTTGTAACCGAGTTTCGGCAGGTCACGCGAGACGGTGAGGCCGGGGCCGTGCTCGACGAGCAGGACCGAGATGCCGCGATGGCGGGGCTCGGTCTCCGGGCCGGTCTTGCAGAGCAGTGCGATCAGCCGGGAGCGGCGGGCGTTGGTGATCCAGGTCTTCCCGCCGTTGATCACATACCCCGTGCCGTCCTCGGCGCGGCGCGCGACCGTGCGCAGCGCCTGGAGGTCGGAGCCGCCGCCCGGCTCGGTCAGCGCCATCGTCGCGCGCACCTCGCCGGTGGCCATGCGGGGCAGCCAGCGGCGCCGCTGCGCGTCGGTGCCGAAGCGCGCGAGCAGCCCGGCGACGACCGTGTGACCGCCCAGCGCGCCCGCCAGGCTCATCCAGCCACGCGCCAGCTCCTCGGTGACCAGGACGTGGCAGGGGGCGGAGAGAGGCGTGCCGCCGTACTCCTCGGGGACGGCGAGCCCGAAGAGGCCCAGCTCCTTCATGCCCTCGACGAGCGCCTCGGGATAGGTGTCCGCGTGCTCCAGCTCCCGGACGACGGGCCGGACCCGGCGGTCCACGAACTCCCGCACGGTCGTGACGGCCAGCCGCTCGTTGGGCGGGAGGGTGTCCAGGGCGCTCACCGGCAGACCCCCTCCGCGAGCAGCCGGGCGATCTCGTCCGGGCCGCGCCCCAGCTCGGCGAGGATCGCCTCGGTGTGCTCGCCCGCCGCCGGCACCGGGTCCATCCGCGGGCTCACCCCGGAGAGGTCCGCAGGCGGCAGCAGTGCCTGTACGGGTGACGGCGCCCCCGGCACCCGTAGTCCTGCCAGCGGCCGCGCTCCGTCAGGACGGGGTGGCCGAGGAACTCATGGACCGAGTTCACCCCCGCGTTGGCGACGTTGGCCCGGTCGAGCAGGCTCATCGCCTCGTCGCCGCCGAGTTCACGGAAGCGTACGGCGATGATCGCGTCGAGCGCGTCCCGGTGCGCGACGCGGTCGGAGCCGGTGGCGAACCGCGGGTCGTCCGCCAGCTCGGGGCGGCCGAGGAACTCCCGGCACAGGGCGGCCCACTCGCGTTCGTTCTGCACGGACAGCAGGACGTCCTTGCCGTCGGCGGCGGTGAACGGGCCGTACGGCGCGACCGTCGCGTGCCGGGCGCCGACGCGGGGCGGCTGCGTGCCGCCGTACCGCGTGTAGTAGGCGGGCTGGCTCATCCACTCGGCGAGCGCGTCGAAGAGGGAGACCTCGACGGCCGGGGCGCGGCCGGTCGTCGCCCGGGTGAACAGCGCCGAGAGGATGCCGCTGTAGGCGTACATGCCGCCCGCGATGTCGGCCACCGAGATGCCCACGCGCACCGCCTCGTCCGGGGTGCCGGTGAGCTGGAGCAGCCCCGTCTGGCACTGCACGAGCAGGTCGTACGCCTTGCGGTCCGCCCAGGGGCCGTCGGTGCCGTATCCGCTGACGGTGCAGGGGATGAGGGAGGGGTGGCGGGCCTGGAGTTCTTCGGCGCCGAGACCCAGGCGGGCGGCGGCGCCGGGGGCGAGGTTCTGCACGAACACGTCGGCGCCCGCGATGAGTTCGCCGAGGATGCCTCGGCCCTCCTCCGACTTCAGGTCGAGGGTGAGGGACTCCTTGGAGCGGTTCAGCCAGACGAAGTAGCTGGCCTGGCCGTGCACCGTGGTGTCGTACCGCCGTGCGAAGTCACCGCCGCCGGGCCGCTCGACCTTGATGACGCGCGCGCCCAGATCGGCGAGCTGCCGCGTGGCGAAGGGCGCGGCGACGGCCTGCTCAAGGCTGACGACGGTGATGCCGGCGAGGGGGAGGGGAGGTGGCATGCGGCGTTTGTACGTCCTGACCTGGGGGCGGGTCAATGGGGACCGGCCGGGGCGGGCACCGCGGAAGCCGCAAGAGGCCGGAAACGGCCGGAGGGGAGTGCGGCCCGCCGCCCGTTCTGGACGGCGCGCGACGTACGACCGACGCGCGCCTGAAGCGCGACGTTCAGCCGGTGCCGTCACCGTGCTGAACGTGCCGTGGCGCCACCGCTCGACTCTCCCTCCCCACCGAACCGAGAACGGAAGTGTCATGCCCTCGACGTCCCTCGCTTCGCCGGTCACCAGCTCGTACGTCACCTCCCTCGCGGACACCACCGAACAGATCCGGGCCGCCCAGCGCCTGCGTCACCGCGTCTTCGGCGAGGAGCTGGGCGCGGCGCTCGACACGCCCCTGCCCGGACACGACATCGACGCGTACGACGACCTCGCCGACCACCTGATCGTCACCGACACCTCGACCGGCGAGGTCGTCGGCACCTACCGGCTGCTGCCGCCCGGGCGCGCCGAACGCTCCTACTCCGACGGCGAGTTCGACCTGAGCGCCCTCGGGCCCCTGCGGTCCTCGACCGTCGAGGCGGGCCGCTCCTGCGTCCACCCCGACCACCGCTCGGCGCCGTCATCAACCTCATGTGGTCGGCGCTGGCCCGCTACGTCCTGCTCTCCGGCCACCGCCACCTGGCGGGCTGCGCCTCCGTGCCCCTGGCCGACGGCGGCCGGGCCGCGTCCAGCGCCTGGCTGCTCGGCACCGCCAAGCACGCCGCGCCGCCCGAGCTGCGCGTGCACCCCCGCCCGCCCGTGGCACCCCCGACGGGCGCGCCCCCGGAGCGGCCCTCCTACGCGTCCTGCCGCCCCTGCTGCGCGGCTACCTCCGCCTCGGCGCGTGGATGTGCGGAGCCCCCGCGCACGATCCGCAGTTCGACGTCGCGGACTTCTTCGTCCTCCTCGACACGGAGCGGCTCAGCGCACGGCACCGCCGCTACTTCCTCGGGGCGGACGCGTGAGCCACCCCTGGGCGGTCGACCGCGGCTGCCCGGCGAGCTGCGCCGCCCGGCCGGACCCGCGTGTGCCGCCCGGTGAACTCGCCCGCCGGTACGCCGCGTTGGCGTACACCCTGAGCCGGGCCGTGGCGCGGGGCGGCCGGCTCGCCCAACCCCGGGTCCTGCGGGGCGAGGCACGGGCGGTGCTCGGTGCGCTCGGGGTGCGGCTGGAGGTGGCGCGGGCGGAGGCGGCGCGGTTGGAGGCGGTGCGTTTGGAGGCGGCGCGCGGCGTCCGGCTGAGCGCGGGGGGCCGTGGCGCGGGCACTCTCGTGGTGGCCAACCACATCTCCTGGCTCGATGTCGTCGCCCTGCTCGCCGTCGAGCGGTGAGCGTCCTCGCCAAGCGCGAGGTGGGCCGGTGGCCGCTGATCGGCACGCTGGCCCGGCGAGCGGGGACACGGTTCATCGACAGGGAGGGCAGCCCGCGCCGACTTCCGTACGCCGTCGCCGAGTTGGCGCGCGACCTGCGGGGCGGCACGTCCGTTCTCGTCTTCCCTCAGGCGACGACGTGGTGCACGGCCGGGGGCGGCGGCTTCCGGCGGGCCGCGTTCCAGGCGGCGGTGGACGCGGCCGCGCCCGTGCGCCCGGTGACGGTCGAGTACCGGCAGGGCGGCGCCACCGTCACCGCGGCCGCCTTCCTCGGCGAGGAGGACTTCACCGCCTCGCTGCGCAGGGTGGCGGCCGCATCGGATCTGACCGTACGGGTCACGCTCCACGACCCGCTCACCGGCACCGACCGGCGGACGCTGACCGAGGCCGCGCGGCGGGCCGTGGCGGGGGTGGCCGCACCGCTCGCCGGAAGGCCCCGGGAGCGGCTCAACTCCGCGTCAATCGCTTGAAGTTGTCCCCGAACGTCCACCCCTTCGAGCCGTCCCAGTTGATCGACCACGTCATGAGGCCCTTCAGGCCGCCGTTGTACGTGTTCCATGCCTGGGCCACCAGGCTCGGGGACATGTAGCCGCCTCCCGCGCCCGGCTGGGCCGGGAGCCCCGGGACCTGCTTGTCGTAGGGGACCTTGATGGTGGTGCCCTGGATGACCAGGCCCTTGTTGAGGCAGTCCGTCTGGGCGGTGAAGCCCTGGACGGTGCCCGCGGAGTACGAGTCGCCGGAGCAGCCGTACATGCTGCCGTTGTAGTACTGCATGTTCAGCCACCACAGGCGGCCGTTGTCCGCGTACTTCTTGATGACGGGGAGGTACGCCCCCCAGATCGAGCCGTAGACCACGCTGCCGCCGGTGACGTAGGCCGTCTCGGGGGCCATGGTCAGGCCGAAGTTGGCGGGCATCCGGGCGAGCACGCCGTCGATGATGCGGATCAGGTTGGACTGCGACGGCGAGAGCTGGTTGATGTTGCCGCTGCCCACGAGGCCGGTCTCGATGTCGATGTCGATGCCGTCGAAGTTGTACTTCTTCAGGATCGGCACGATCGTCTCGACGAACCGGTCGGCGACCTTGCTGGAGCTGAGGTCGATCCCGGCCGTCGCGCCGCCGATGGACATCAGGATCGTCGCGCCGGCCGCCTTGGCCTCGCACATCTCGGCGGGCGTCGCGACCTTCACCGTCGCGTCCATGCCGTCCTCCCACAGGACGTGCCGTCGGAACGGATCACGGGGAAGGCCGCGTTGAGCACGTTGTAGCCGTGCTCGCGGATGCGGGAGTCGGTGATGGGGGTCCAGCCGAAGGGCGGGTGCACGCCGTTGGCGGCGCCGTCCCAGTTCTCCCAGTAGCCCTGGAGGACCTTCCCGGCGGGCTTCGACTTGACCGCGCAGGTGTCGGCCGCGGGGGCGGAGGGGGCCGCCGCGGCGGCCGGTAGTTGTGCGGCACAGGCCAGGGCCAGGGCGGCCCCCAGCAGGCGTAACGTCCGACCGATCACGCTGTGCTCCTTGGCTGCGAGGGGGGAGAGGAGGCGTGCGTGGTGCGAAGCGTCACAGTAGGAAGGACCGGACCTGGCGTCAATAGGTCTGGACCAAAGGGGCGGTGGGGTATCGGGGCAGCCTCGGTCAGCCGCCCACCGGGAGACCCTCGGGCTCCTTGATCCGCTTCATGATGATCTGCGAGTTGACCTCCGTCACCCCCGCCAGCGCCGTGAGCCGCTCGATCCACAGGCGTTCGTACGCCGCGAGGTCCGCCACCGCGATGCGCAGCAGGCAGCCGGGGCTGCCGAACAGGCGGTACGCCTCGATCACGTCCGGGATGTCCTGGAGCGCCGCCTCGAACGCCTCGACCGTCTCGCGTCCGCGCCGCACCTCGATGGAGACGAGCACCTCGAAGCCCCGCCCGACCGCCTCGGGGTCCACGACCGCGCGGTACCCCTGGATCACGCCGTCCAGCTCCAGCTGGCGCACCCGCCGCATGCACGGCGACGCGCTCAGGCCGACCCGCTGGGCCAGCTCCTGGTTGGTGAGCCGACCGTCCTTCTGCAGCTCACGCAAGATATTCCGATCGATATCGTCCATGACGCAATTATCCACCCCGAAATGCGCGCGCGCCCACGGAAACAGGCAAACACATTGCGCGCCGTTCGAACTATCGTTGCGCGGGGCCGCCCGCCACTCGGAGGGCTTCGGGGCCTCGGGATTCGCGGGAGGTACGCAGACGTGGAAACGCAGGCGCGACGGATCGTCGTCATCAGCACCGGCGGAACGATCGCCAGCCGCTGGCAGGGCACCGGTTTCGCCGCCGACGCCCCCGGGCGCGAGGTGCTCGCCACGGCCGCGATACCCCACGGCATCACCTCCGAGGTCATCGACCTGTTCAACGTCAACAGCCCGCGGCTGACCTCCGCCCAGCAGCTCACCCTGCTGCGCACCGTGCACGAGGTGCTCGCCGACCCCGGCGTCGACGGCATCGTCGTCACCCACGGCACGGACACCCTGGAGGAGACCGCCCTCCTGCTCGACCTGCACCACCACGACCCCCGCCCGGTCGTCCTCACCGGCGCCCAGAAGCCCCTCGGCGCGGAGGACGGCGACGGCCCCGGCAACCTGTACGACGCCCTGCTCACCGCCGCCACCGTGCGCGACCTCGGGGTCCTGGTCGTCTTCGACGGCAAGGTGCACGCCGCGCGCGGCACCGTGAAGACGCAGACCCACGCCGCCGACGCCTTCGCCGACCCCTCCGGGCCGCGGGTCGGCAAGGTCGGCTTCGGCAAGGTCTCCGTCCTGCACCGCCCGGAGCGCCCCGAGCCGCTGCCGCTGCCCGCGGCCGACGCCGCCCTGCCGCGCGTCGACATGGTCATGCACCACGTCGACGCCGACCCGCTGCTCCTGGAGGCGGCGCTCACCGCCGGCGCGCAGGGCATCGTGCTCGTCGCCACCGGAGCGGGCAACGCGACCCCCGAGTTCGTCACCGCCGTCCGCGGCGCCGTCGAGCGGGGTGTGCTCGTCGCCCTCACCACCCGTGTCCCCGCGGGCCCCGTCACCGAGATCTACACCCACGGCGGAGCGTCGACCTCGCGGCCGCCGGAGCGGTGCTCACCGGTACCTTGCGTGCCGGTCAGGCGCGTACGGCGTGCTCGCGGCGCTGCTCGCGGCCTCCGGCGCGGAGGAGCGGGCGGAGGTTCTGCGGCGGCTCGTCGGTGGAGCGGGGTCCCTGGCCGAGCCGCGGCTGCCTGAGCGCAGGTGTCCGCGGGCCGGTGCACGGCTGGTCGCGCCCGCGCGGGGGAAACCACACAGGTCACTGCCCCGCACCCCTTCACGTCCGCGCCCCTTCAGGTCCGCCCCCCTGCAAGGGCCTCCACTTCCTCCCCGTACGACTGAAAAGAACAGCACCATGACCGCCGCCCCCACCCCCGCCACGCGCCGCGAGCGCGATCTGCTCGGTGACCGCGACGTCCCCGCCGACGCCTACTGGGGCATCCACTCCCTGCGCGCCACGGAGAACTTCCCCATCACCGGCATCCCCATCTCCGTCTACCCGCAGCTCGTCGACGCCCTCGCCGCCGTGAAGGAAGCCGCCGCGCGCGCCAACGAGGAACTGGGGCTGCTCCCCAAGGCCAAGGCCGACGCGATCGCCGCCGCCTGCCGGGAGATCCGCGCCGGGCGCCTGCACGACCAGTTCGTCGTCGACGTCATCCAGGGCGGCGCGGGCACCTCCACCAACATGAACGCCAACGAGGTCGTCGCCAACCGCGCGCTGGAACTCCTCGGGCACCCCAAGGGCGCCTACGCCCACCTGCACCCCAACGAGGACGTCAACCTCAGCCAGTCCACCAACGACGTCTACCCGACCGCCGTCAAGGTCGCGACGATCAGCGCGGTGCACGGGCTGCTGCGCGCCATGTCCCTCGTGCAGGACGCGTTCGCGGCGAAGGCCCTGGAGTTCCGCGACGTCCTGAAGATGGGGCGCACGCAGCTCCAGGACGCGGTGCCGATGACGCTCGGCCAGGAGTTCTCCGCGTACGCCGTGATGCTCGACGAGGACCGTATGCGGCTCGCCGAGGCCGTCGAGCTGATCCACGAGATCAACCTCGGCGCCACCGCCATCGGCACCGGGCTCAACGCCCCCGCCGGGTACGCCGAGACGGCCCGCCGCCACCTCGCCGAGATCACCGGCATGCCGCTCGTGACGGCCGCCAACCTCGTCGAGGCGACCCAGGACTGCGGCGCCTTCGTGCACCTGTCCGGCGTCCTGAAGCGGATCGCCGTCAAGCTCTCCAAGAGCTGCAACGACCTGCGGCTGCTGTCCTCCGGACCGCGCGCCGGGCTCAACGAGATCAACCTGCCGCCGGTCCAGGCCGGTTCGAGCATCATGCCGGGCAAGGTCAACCCGGTGATCCCCGAAGTCGTCAACCAGGTCTGCTTCGAGGTCATCGGCAACGACGTCACCATCACCATGGCCGCCGAGGCGGGCCAGCTCCAGCTCAACGCCTTCGAGCCGATCATCCTGCACTCGCTGGCGAAGAGCATCACCTCGCTGCGCGCGGCCTGCGTGACCCTCGCCGAGCGGTGCGTCGAGGGGATCACCGCCAACACGGAGGTGCTGCGCCACTCCGTGGAGACCTCCATCGGGCTGGTCACCGCACTCAACCCGCACATCGGCTACACGGCCGCCACGGAGATCGCGCGGGAGGCACTCGCCACCGGGCGGGGTGTCGCCGAACTGGTGCTGGAGAAGGGGTTGTTGCCCCCGGAGCGACTGGCCGAGCTGCTCACCCCCGAGCGGGTGGCAGGGGCCGCCTGACCGCGGGCCGGGCCTCCTGTGCCTGTGCCTGACCGCGGGTCGGTCCTCCTATGCCTGCGCCTGGCTCGCCAGGAGTTCCAGTGCCGCCTGCGCGGTGAACTCGGCGTGGCCGCCGGGGAACAGCAGGTCCGCGTGGGCGAAGGCCTCGTGGGTGGCATGGGCCGGTATGTACGGGATGGCCACGCACCGCATGCCGGCCGCCCTCGCCGCCTCCGCGCCCGGGGCCGCGTCCTCGAAGACCACGCAGTCCGCGGGGTCCGCGCCCAGCAGCGCGGCCGCCGCGAGGAACACGTCCGGGGCGGGCTTGCCGCGCGGCACCTCCTCGGCGGAGACGAGCGTGGTCAGCTGGGCGTCCAGGCCCGTACCGGCCAGGATCGCCTCGATGGCCGCCCGGGAGGACCCGGACGCCACGGCCATGGGCACGCCCGCCTCGTGCAGCCGCTCGACCAGCTTGCGCATCTCCGGGTAGACCGGCGTGCTCGCACGCGCCAGCGCCAGATAGCGGCGGTCCAGATCGGCGAGAAGCTCCGCCGCCGACGCCTCGATGCCGTACTCCGCCTTCCACAGCGCGAGCGTCTCGACGGAACTGACGCCGACGTACTGCTCGTTGTCGGCCCAGGTGTACTCCCGGCCCGCACGGTCGGCGAGCAGCGCCCGCGACGCTTCGTAGTAGTTGGGCTCGCTGTCCACGAGCGTGCCGTCGAGGTCGAGGACGACCGAGGTCCTGCCGAAGATGGTCATGACCCCAGCATGCCAAACGGCCAGGTCAGCCCTGTCACCCCTGTCACCCTTGTCCGGCGGCCGTCCTGCCGACGGACTCGACGAGCGGGAGCAGGCGGTGCGGCACCCGCTCGCGCAGCGCCATCTCGGTACGGGTACGGACGACACCCGGCAGCTTGATCAGCTGCTGGATGACGTCCTCAAGGTGGCCGTTGTCGCGGGCCGCGACGCGCGTGAGCAGGTCGCCGCCGCCCGTGATCGAGTGCGCCTCGATGATCTCGGGCACGGCCGCGAGCGCGTCTCCCACCTCGTCCAGGTACCCCTGCGTCACCTCGATGTGGACGAAGGCCAGCACGGGGTGGCCGAGCGCGGCCGGGGAGAGGAACGGACCCGTGCCCGTGATCACGCCGTCCCGCTCCATGCGGTCCAGCCGCGCCTGGAGCGTGCCGCGGGCGATGCCGAGGACGCGCGCGTACTCGCGCAGGCTGGTGCGCGGCTGTTCGAGGAGCAGCCGCAGGATGCGGGTGTCGAGTTCGTCGACGGCCATGGTGCGAGGTTCTCCCAGGTGAGCGGTGCTGATCGCTGGTGACTGTAGCCGCTCGGCCCCGGGGCGCCGCTTCGGCGTCAGTGCGCGTCCTCCGTCGGGCGCAGGCCCTTCGGGATCTTCGCCCAGGTGAGCGCCGCGGCGGCCAGCGGCAGTGCCGCCGCCATCAGGAACGTCGGCGTCATCCCGGAGGTGAACGCGTCGGCGGCCCGTGACAGCAGGGCGTTGCCGGCCGGTCCGGTCAGCTCCTGCGCCACCCGCGCGGCCTCGCCGATCGAGTCGCTCACGGACGCGGTGGTGCCGTCCGAGAGGCCGAGGTCGGGGAGGTTCACGCGGTACAGCGCCGTGGCGACACTGCCGAGGACGGCCACGCCCATGGCGGCGCCGAGTTCGTAGCAGGTCTCCTCGATGGCCGCGGCACCGCTGACATCCTTGGCCGGGGTGGCGGCCATCAGGGTCACGGACGCGGCGGTCGTCGCGATGCCGACGCCGCAGCCGAGCACGGCCAGGGCCACGGCGAGCTGGCCGTAACCGAGCGGGCCCGAGCGCTGGAGCAGCCACGGCAGGGCGAGGCCCGCCGTCATCATCAGCAGACCGCCGCCCATGACGTGCCGGATCGGCAGCCGGTGCATCAGCGCCGGGGTGACCAGCGACGTCAGGACCAGGCCCAGCGGCGCGGGCAGCAGATGGAAGCCCGCCTCCAGGGGTGTGTAGCCCTGCCCGTACTGGAACCACTGGGTGATGAGGAACAGGGCCGAGCCCAGCGCGATCATGCCGAGGAAGATCGAGGCCGCGGCGATCGCGAACGGCCGGGAGACGAAGAGGCGTACCTGGAGGAGCGGGTGCTCCAAGCGCAGCTGGCGGCGGACGAAGACGGTGAGCGTCACCACGGCCACGGCGAGCAGGGCCCAGGCCACGGGGTCGGCCGGGCCGCCCTTGCCGAGCTGCTTGATGCCGCCCGCCAGCGCGAACATGCCGAGGACGGACTGGCCCATGCCCCACCAGTCCCAGCGGCCCTCCCGGGGCTGGTGCGACTCGGGCAGAATCCACAGGCCGAGCGCGATGACGACCAGGGCGACGGGGATGTTGATCAGGAACGCGGAGTGCCAGCCGTCGTGCTCGACGAGGAGTCCGCCGACGACGGGGCCGAGCGCCATGCCGCCACCGAAGACGGCGGACCACACCGCGTAGGCGAGGGCGCGCTCCCGGGCGTCGGTGAAGACGTGCCGCAGGATCGACAGGGTGGCGGGCATGATCGCCGCGCCACCGGCGCCGAGCAGGGCGCGGGCGGCGATGACCTGCCAGGGGGCGGTCGCGAAGACCGCGAGCAGGGAGGCGAGGGCGAAGACGCCGAAGCCGATGATCAGCAGTCGCTTGCGTCCCCACCGGTCGCCGAGGGCACCGGCCGTGACCAGGAGTCCGGACAGCACGAGGGCGTAGACGTCGATGATCCACAGCTGCTGTACGGAGCTGGGCCGCAGATCGGTGACGAGGGACGGGAAGGCGACGTTCAGGATCGTGGTGTCCATGGCGATCAGCAGCAGGCTGCCGGAGAGGATCGCGAGGACGGCCCAGCGTCGTGCATCACGCTGCGGGGTCATGGTGGAACACTCCAAGTTCGAATGAGACACCAATGTCTCACAGGGAACGTAGGGGTGTCCAACGAGGGCAGGGCGGGGAAGGCGGGCTACAGCACCCGCTGGAGCGCCTCCGGTGTGAGGTCCGCGAGCGTCGGATAGCCGTCCACCGCCATCAGCAGGTCGGCCTCGGCGAGCAGGGAGCGCAGGACGTGCGTGACGCCGTCGGTCCCGCCCATGCCGAGGCCGTAGACGTACGGGCGGCCCACGCCGACCGCGGTGGCGCCGAGCGCCAGCGCCTTGACGACGTCCGCGCCGCCGCGCACCCCCGAGTCGAACAGGACGGGCAGGCCGTCGGCGGCCTCGACGACCGCGGGCAGGACGTCCAGCGCGGGCAGTCCGCCGTCGGCCTGGCGGCCGCCGTGGTTGGAGCAGTAGATGCCGTCCACCCCGCCGTCCCTGGCGCGGCGGACGTCCTCGGGGTGGCACAGGCCCTCACGATCAGCGGCAGCGACGTCAGGGAGCGGAGCCAGGGCAGGTCGTCCCAGGTCAACGGGTTGCCGAAGACCTGTACCCACTTCATGACCGCCGACTGCGGGTCCCGCTCGGGGGCGGCGGGCAGCTGGGCGCGGAAGACGGGGTCGCTGGTGTAGTTGGCCAGGCAGTGGCCGCGCAGCTGCGGGAAGTTCGAGGTGCTCAGGTCGCGCGGCGTCGCCAGCCGGTGATCCAGGTGTCCATCGTGACGACGATCGCCTGAACCCGGACTTCTCCGCGCGGCGCACCAGGCTCTCGGCGAGGGCGCGGTCGGTCGGCGTGTACAGCTGGAAGAGGCCCGGCGTCTCCCCGAGTTCGGCGGCGACCGACTCCATGGGGTCGGCGGAGAGCGTCGAGGCGATCATCGGCACCCCGGTCCGCGCGGCCGCCCGCGCGGTCGCGAGATCGCCGCGCCCGTCCTGCGCGCAGATGCCGAGGACGCCGACGGGCGCCATGAACAGCGGAGAGGGCAGCGTCATGCCGAACAGCTCCACGGACAGGTCGCGCCGCGCGCGCCGACGAACATCCGCGGGATCAGCCCCCAGCGGTCGAACGCCCGGACGTTGGCCTCCTGCGTCCGCTCGCCCCCCGCGCCGCCCGCCACGTACGAGAGGACCGACGGCGGCAGCGCGGCGTGCGCGCGGGCCTCCCAGCCGGCGTACGTCATGGGGAAAGCGGCGACGACGGCCGCGCAGACCGTCCAGGTAGATCTCGTCCTGGTAGTCCTTGAAGGGGCGGGGTTCCTGGGGCATGGGGCGGCCTTTCAAGGGGGGCGAGAGGGCCAGGGGAAGGGAGCAGGGCGAGGCATTGGCCAGTGTTCTTTGAGGCTGATGCCAACGTCAACGTCGACGGCACGGCACGGGCGGGTTGGCGATCGGCCGGAGGGGGCATCACCGTGGGGCAGGACCGGTCGCGCAAGACACGCCGCGGCCCCGGTGGCGACAGCGGTCGCGGGCATGCCGGTCGAGTCCCAGGGAGGGGATGTGAGTTGCCATACGTGCGCAGCAGCGCGCCCATAGGCCCACCGCACGGGTCGAGTACGCATTGCCGCAGGAGGCCGCTTCGGCGGGGCGGGCACGGAGGCTGACCTGCGCGTTCCTGGTCAGGCCCCACCGCCGGAAGAACGAGGTGACCGCCGAGCGCGTGGACGACGCCGCGCTGGTCGTCTCGGAGCTGGTCGCCAACGCCGTCGAGCACGCGCGAGGCGGCTGCCGCCTGCGCCTGGAGGTCTCCGGCGACCGGGTGACCGTGGAGGTCTACGACACCAGCCCGGTCCGCCCCCGCGTACGCAGACCCAGCAGCGAACGGGAGAACGGCCGGGGCCTGGCCCTGGTCCGCCAACTGGCCCATCGCCTGGAGGTCGTGACCGTACGGCGGGGCGGCAAGACGGTGCGTGCGGTGCTGGCCTGACGGCCCGAAGGGCCCGGGGACCCCGGCGTTGAGCCGCGGCGCACAGCTCGCCCGGGCGCTCAGGCACGCCAAGGAGTACGGGTGCCCCGTGCCGCAGCGATGACCGCCGCGGCCCGCACCTTCGGCAGGCCGCCGCGCAGGCGCCACGCCGGAAAGTCCGTTGCGCTCGACGGGTTCCGCAGCGGACAGTTGATCCGTCGGAGATCGATCGCGCGCACCCCGACTCTCCGGGGTGCGGGCAGACTCGGCGATCCTGAAGTGGTCCGGAGCGGGGCTTCTGGCTGCCACTTCGCCGACGGCACGCAGGAGCTGACCCGCCCGGCCCG
>RBWT01000074.1 GCA_004010275.1 Streptomyces huasconensis | reverse complement strand
ACCACGCGGCGGTCGAACGGCACCGGGGCGGGCGGGGAGGTGGCGTTCAGCGCGTCGAACAGCTTCTCGTAGCGCCGGGCGATGTGCTCGGGCGCGTACCGCTCGGCGTTGCGGCGGGCGGCGCTGCCCATGGCGCGCCGCAGGTCGGCGTCCTCGATGAGCCTGAGGAGACCGCGGGCCACGGCGTCGCGGTCGCCGGAGCGGACGAGGAGACCGTCCTCGCCGTCCCGGATGATCTCGGCGGGCCCGTGGGGGCAGTCGGTGGCGACCACGGGGGTGCCGCACCGCATGGCCTCCACGATGGTCATGCCGAACGACTCCTCGCGCGAGGTGACGGCGGCGATCGCGCCCTTGGCCCACTCCGTGGCGAGGGACGGGTTGGCGCCCATCAGGAAGACGTGGTCGCTCAGCCCGAGTTCGTCGATGCGGGCGCGCAGCGCGGCGTGCCTGTGCCCGCGGCCGTAGATCCGCAGCTTCCACCGCGGGTGCGCGGCGGCCACGGTGGCGAAGGCCTCCACAAGCAGGTGGTACCGCTTCACCGGGATGAGGCGGCCGCCCGCGATGACGAGCGGAGCCTCGCCGTCCGGCGCCGTGGTGAGCGGCGGTCGGGGCGAGGCGTTGGGCAGCGCCACGATCGGGGTGCCCGTCGCCGCGAGGTGGCGGCGGTGCGTGGCGGCGTCCGCCTCCGTGAGCGTGGTGTACGCGTCCAGCGCGGCGATGGCGGCGTCCTGGGCGGCGCGGATGCAGGGCTCGTGCGTGCCGTAGACGCGGTGCTCCTGGCCGACCCGCAGATAGTGGCGGCGGCCGAACGCGGCCAGGTAGATCACCAGGCCGGGCCGGGTGGCCACCACCACGTCGGCGTCGGTACGGGCGAGGAAGCGGGCCACCCGCCGGTCGGTGAGGCCGTCGAACCCGGCCCCGTGCGCCTCGGCCGCGGGGACCAGCGCGCTGGGTGTGCCGAGGAGCGCGCTGCCGAGGTCGTTGCGGGACGCGTCCTCGCGTCTGTCGATCAGCGGCCGCAGCCGGACGTTTCCGCCGAGCGGCAGACAGGGCCTGTCGTGCGTGCGCCAGACGCTGACGATCTCGACGTCGTGGCGTTCGGCGAGGGCACCGGCGGAATTGAAGGTGGCGCGCACGGTGCCACCGATCCCGTAGGCGTTCTGCAGCAGGAAGGAGATTTTCATCGAGCCTTGCTCAGGTCGGCAGTCGGGTGACGCCCGCCACGTTTCCACGCCCCGGGGGCTCTTCGGGTGAGCACACGCGCCGGAACGCGACGGGCACTCCGTACGGTGAACGGGTGGTCGCCGTGTTGACCGGGCACCGGAACCGGGTGAACCAGCGCTGCCCCGGATCGCCCGGAGCACACGCGGCCAGGCGCAGCACGGGACGCGGACGCAGCAGGTCGTCCTGGGTCAGACAGCCCTCGCGGGTACGCAACTGCCCGCGCGCGTGAGCACCCACCGGGCCGGGTCGCCGTCGGCGCAAGGACCGAGCGCGACCGCCGGGCCCCTGACGCGGACGCAGTGCCGGCCGCCGTCGCCGCGCCCCGCGTTCCCCGCCCGCAGAACGCGTCCGCGAGGTGCCAGCGCTGGCGGGCCGTGCCGTGCAGGGCGCGGAGCGGACGCGCCGCGGCCGTGCGTCAGACAGAGCCCGGCGTCGGTGAAACCGGCGGCCGTGGAGCCGATCCAGGCGACGACGGTGCCGGGGCGCGGCTCGGGCAGGGGGCGCGCGTACCCCCGCTCCAGCCAGGGGGCGTACTGCGC
The DNA here is from genome assembly GCA_004010275.1 of Streptomyces huasconensis. Classification (GTDB taxonomy): domain Bacteria; phylum Actinomycetota; class Actinomycetes; order Streptomycetales; family Streptomycetaceae; genus Streptomyces; species Streptomyces huasconensis. The sequence continues at coordinate 35,959 of RBWT01000074.1, read as the reverse complement.
CGCCACCTTCCTGGTGGGCGCGCAGTGGTGCCGCGGGCAGCCGGCCGCCCGCCTCTCGTCATGGATGTAGTAGTGCCCGAAGAGGGCGGCCTTGCGGGCGGCCCGGGCGGCGTCGAGGTTGGGCGGGCGTACGACGTTCCCGTACCCCTCGTGTCCCGTCAGCCGCGGCGGCCCCCCTGCCGGGCGCGCCCGCAGCACCGCCAGGCGCAGATAGCGGGCGGTCACCGCGTGGTCGTTGTGGTCGGCCCACCCACTCCTCACCGGACGACTTCAGCGCGGTGTTGGCGAAGTCCAGGGTGCGCACCGTGTCGGGCCGGAACCGCTCGACGAGGGCAGCCAGGGTGGCGACCAGGGCCGCTTCGGTGTACCGGGCGGAGCCGTCCACGGCGCGGAGCGAGCGGACCTGCGACCGGAAGAGCGCCAGCAGGGTGCGGCGCCGCGACGCCTCGTCGCGCCAGCCGCCGTCGGCAGCCGCAGGAACAGCAGCCGGATGTCCGGCCGCAGCGGTCCGTTGTCCAGGCGCACACCGTGCACGGTCCGCCCGCCGACCCGCACCGGGGCGGCCTGCCAGGCGCTGGGCTCCCCGGGCCGCGTCGGCCGCCCGGCGAGCGCGATGTACGCCTGCTGCACGCCCCGCTCCCTGCGGATGGCATACCCTCCCTCCCACGCCAGATGGGCGTCGCCCGCGGTCACGTACACCACGCGCAGACAACTGCCCCGACGAAGTCCTCGGCGATCTCCGGGTTGACGAACAGCAGGTCGTCGTCCTGGTGCGCCACCCCGACCAGCGTCGTGCCGCGGCACCGCGCGCCACCGGCCGCGGGGGGCGGCGCGGGCACCGTGAAGGCCAGGACGGCGAGGCCGATGATCACGACCAGCGCCAACCGGTGCAGGCGCATGACGCGTCACCCCGCTCCTCGCGCGAACCGGGGCCGGTGAACCCGACGGAACGGCCCCGCATGGAAGCCAAACGAGTGGGACTTCAGGTCGTCACACAAACCATCGGGCGAGGCGGCCGGGACGGGAGAAGGTCCCGAGCACGCGCCCGGAGCTGCGACCATGGACGGCGGATTCCACACGATGGGGAGGGGCGCGATGCCTGAGCGCGGGCAGACCACGGAAGAGCACCGGATACCGAAGGCGGCGGAGCCCCCCGGCTCCGCCGCCCTCCGCCGCACCGGGGCCCTGGTCACCCTCGTACTCGGCGGCCTCACCGCCGTCCCACCGCTCTCCATGGACATGTACCTCCCGGCCCTGCCGGAGGTCACCGACGCGCTGCATGCCCCGGCCGCCACCATCCAGCTGACGCTGACCGCCTGCCTGCTGGGCATGGCCCTCGGCCAGCTCGTCGTCGGCCCGATGAGCGACAAGTGGGGCCGCCGCCGCCCGCTCCTCATCGGCCTGCTCGTCTACATCCTCGCCACCGCCATCTGCGCCTTCGCGCCCACCGCGGAGCTGCTCATCGGCTTCCGGCTCCTCCAGGGCCTCGCCGGGGCGGCCGGCATCGTCATCGCCCGCGCCATCGTCCGCGACCTGTACGACGGCGTGGAGATGGCCCGCTTCTTCTCCACCCTGATGCTGATCTCCGGCGTCGCGCCGGTCGTCGCGCCCCTCATCGGCGGCCAGGTCCTGCGCTTCACCGACTGGCGCGGCATCTTCGTCGTCCTCACCGGCGTCGGCATCGCGCTGACCCTCCTGGTGTGGCGGCGCCTGCCCGAGACCCTCGCCCCCGAGAAGCGGCACAGCGGCGGCACGCTCGAAGCCCTGCGCACCATGAAGTCGCTGCTGGCCGACCGCGTCTTCACCGGCTACATGATCGCGGGCGGCTTCGCCTTCGCCGCGCTCTTCGCGTACATCTCCGCCTCGCCCTTCGTGATCCAGGAGATCTACGGCGCCTCCCCGCAGACCTTCAGCCTCCTCTTCGGCGTCAACTCCGTCGGACTGATCGCCGCCGGCCAGCTCAACGGCAAAGTCCTCGTCGGCCGCGTCAGCCTCAACAAGGTGCTCGCGTCCGGTCTGACCGCCATCACCGTCGCCGCGGCCGCGCTGCTGCTCATGACCAGCGGCGTCTTCGGCGACGTCGGCCTGTTCCCCGTCGCCGCCGGGCTCTTCGTCCTGATGTCGGCGATGGGCCTCGCCATGCCCAACACCCAGTCCCTCGCCCTCACCCGCACCCCGCACGCCGCCGGTTCCGCCTCCGCGCTCCTCGGCACCACCTCCTTCCTCATCGGCGCGATCGCCTCGCCGCTCGTCGGCATCGCGGGCGAGGACACGGCCGTCCCGATGGCCGTCGTCCAACTGGTCTGCGCGGTGGCGGCCATCGCCTGCTTCGTGGGACTGTGCCGCCCCTGGCAGCAGCGGCCCACGGAAGAGGCGGACCACTGAGCGCACCACGGCTCCTGCGCACCGGCACCCCGGACCGCGCGGGCCTCGACCCGGACGAGATCGGCCGCCTCGTCGCCGGGGTGCGCGAGCTGACCCGGGGGCGCGGCCCTGGTGCGCGGGTGCCGTGGTGACCGTGGGCCGCGGCCCGGTGATCGCGGCCGAGGCCGCGGCGGGCTGGGCGGTGCGCTACGCCTCGTACGACCCCGAGAGCGACGCGGGCGTCGAGCTGCCGCCCGAGCGGCGCGTGCCGATGCGCACGGACACGCCCTTCGACGTGGCCTCGCTCACCAAGCTCTTCACGACGGTCGCCGCCGTGCAGCAGCTGGAACGCGGCACGCTCGGCATCGACGCGCTCGTCGGGGCGTACGTCCCCGAGTTCCGGGCCGCCGCCGCGCACGGCATCACGGTGCGCCAGCTCCTCACGCACACCTCGGGACTGCGCCCCGAACTCCCGCTGTACGACTGTCCGGACCACGCCTCGCGGCTCGCGGCCCTGCACGCGGAGGCGCCGGCCAGCGAACCCGGCGAGTACGTCTACTCCGACCTGAACATGCTGCTGCTCCAGCACGTCCTGGAGCGCGTCACCGGCCGCCCCCTCGACGCCCTCGTCCGCGAGGGCATCACCCGGCCGCTCGGCATGGCCCGCACCGGCTTCGGGCCCCGCCCGGACGCCGCGGCGACCGAGGACCAGCGCAGGCCGTGGGCGAAGGCCGACCGCGGGATGCTGCGGGGGGCCGTGCACGACGAGAACGCGTGGGCGCTCGGCGGCGTCGCCGGGCACGCGGGTCTGTTCTCCACGGCGCGTGACCTGGCGGTGTTCTGCCGCACCCTGCTGTGCGGCGGCTCGTACGGCAGGGCCCGCATCCTCGGCCCCGACTTCGCCGAGCTGCTGTTCACCGGCTCCGGCCTGGGCTTCGGCATCGACCAGCCGTGGTTCATGGGCGAACTGGCGGGCCGCGGCGCGGCCGGCCACACGGGCTTCACGGGAACGTCCCTGGTCCTCGACGCGGCGACCGACACGTTCCTGGTTCTTCTCGGGAACACGGTGCACCCGCGGCGCAGGCCACCGGACAACGGCCCCCGCGCGGCCGCAGCCACGAGACTCGCCCGCGCGGCAGCCCCGTGATGCAGATGCGTCTGCGGGTGGTTCGTGGTTGCTCGCGCAGTTCCTCGCGCCCCTAGGGAGGCGGTGCTCGGGCCCCGTCAGGGGCGCGGGGAACTGCGCGACCAGCCACACTCGGCCCGCACCCGCCAGAAGACAGCGGCGGCAGACGCGAGGGCGCCGAGGGGCAGGGGACCGCCCCGTAGACTCGCTGGGTGAACGACCTGAGCGATCTGAACGACTCCCCGGCGGAAATTCTGAGCGGCGCCCTCGCGAGGGCGCTGGACGGCGTGCCGCCCACGCGGGCCGCGCAGGCCGTCGAGCGGCTGATCGCCAGCTACCGAGCCACACCCCCCACCACGCGCCGATCCTGCGCGACCGCGCCGACGTCGCGCGTACGCGGCCTACCGCATGCCCGCGACCTTCGAGGCCGTCCGCTCCGCGCTGACCGCCCTCGCGGACGCGGCCCCCGAGGGCTGGGCGCCCGGCAGCCAGGTGGACATCGGCGGCGGCACCGGCGCCGCGGTCTGGGCCGCCGCGGCGACCTGGGAGGGCGAACGCCCCGTCACGGTCCTCGACTGGGCCGAGCCCGCGCTCGCCCTCGGACGTGAACTGGCCGAAGCCGCCCCGCGGTTGAGGTCCACGCAGTGGCGCCGCTCCCGTATCGGCGCGGCGCTCACCCTCGACGGCGCCGTCCTCGTCACCGTGTCGTACGTCCTGAAGGAGCTGACCGAGGCCGACCGGCGCTCGGTCGTCGACGCGGCGGCCGCCGCGGCCACGCAGGCCGTCGTCGTCGTCGAGCCGGGCACCCCCGACGGCGACGCGCGCATCATCGAGGCACGGGACCGGCTGATCGCGGCGGGATACCGCGTCGCCGCGCCCTGCCCGCACAGCGCGGCCTGCCCCATCGAGCCCGGCACGGACTGGTGCCACTTCTCGGCGCGCGTCAGCAGGTCGTCCCTGCACCGCCAGGTCAAGGGCGGCTCACTGGCGTACGAGGACGAGAAGTTCAGTTACGTCGCGGCGACCCGCTTCGACCCCGTCCCGCCGACGGGACGGGTGATCCGCAGGCCTCAGATCCGCAAGGGCCAGGTGCTCCTCGACCTGTGCGGGGCCGAGGAGCAACTGAGCAGGGTGACCGTGACCAAGCGCCACGGCCCCCTCTACCGCGCGGCACGCGACACGGACTGGGGCGACGCGTGGCCGCCCCGGTCCGAGGGGTGACTCAGGCGCCCCAGGTGCCCTGGTCGACGGAGCAGTTCCAGCCGTTGCCGCGCACGGCGAACTTCACCTTGTAGGTGTTCTTGTTCAGCAGGCGCGTCCGCACCTTGACGCCGAGCTTGGCCTTGCCCGCGAGGCTCTTGTCGTACACGGTGACGGTCTTGGACGTCTTGTGCGTGACCTTGCCGCCCGTGGGCGTCGCCCGGCCGAAGCGGATGTTCTTCACGTTGGTCACCGTGAAGGAGACCTTCTTGAAGCTCTTGGTGCTCTTGTTCTTCAGCCCGAAGTACAGGCCTCCGTTGGTGACCCATCCGTTCCGGTCGATCTGGAAGCGGGACGTGTAGACGATGTCGATCGGGCAGCCCGCGGTGCGCGGAGCGGCGCTCGGCGCGGCCGACGCGGCCCGTGCGGACGGCCCCTCCGACGCGGACGCGCCCCCGCCATACCGAGCTGACCTGCGGTGAGTGCTCCTGCGGTGGCCAGGACCGCGACGGACGTGCGCATGCGATTCACTGCGCTGATACCTCTTCTTCCCCCGGGGCCCGGGTGGGCCCGCTGTTCGGTTCTCGTGGAGCGACGACGCGAAAGAACCGTCTGCGGTTCCCGCGCGCCCGCATTGGTATCACGAGGACCCGCGGCAAGCGCAGTTGACCCGCTTCTCACCCGCTTTCTCACATCCCTCTTAGAAGCGGTGACTATCCACATCCCCATGACTGCCACGACCAGTTCCCCCGGCCACGCCCGCAGGCGGCCGCGGGGCCGTTTCCTCGCCTCCGCCGTCGCCCTGGCCCTCGCCGCGGCCGGAGCCACCGCCTACGCCTTCACCGCCGATGCCGGGCCCGCCCGCGGCCACCGGGTCGAACTCGCCGTCGACGGCGGCACGGCGTCCGTGGACACCGCCACCCTCGCCGTACGGGCCCACACCCGCGACGGCCGTGACCTCACCCTGTCCGAAGCCGCCGGCACCGACCTCGGCCGCCCCGGACCGGTCACCCGTACCGGCGGGCGGCAGGCCCGCTGGAGCTACCCCGAGCGCGGCATCGACGTCACCGCCCGCACCGACCACGGCCGCCTCGCGCTGCGGCTGACGGCGCACCGCGACACCTCCGTCAGCTGGCCCGTCACCGGCACCGACACCGCCGCGTCCGCCCTCCAGCTCCCGCGCGGCGAGGGCCTGGACATCCCCGTCGGCGACGCCTTCTGGACCACCGGGAAGGGCGGCCTCGCGGGCAGCACCGTGGACGTCGGCGCCGATCTCACCCTGCCGCTGTGGGGGTACTCCCTCGGCAGGCGCACCGGCGTCAGCTACCTCACCCCCACCGACATCGGCACGACCCTCGGCTTCACCGCCCCCGGCGGCCGGCTGCGCGCCACCGCCGAGCACACCTTCGACGGCGGCGACGGCACCCGCGCCTACTCCGTCACCTTCGCCCTCACCGACGGCAACCCGGTCGCGCCCGCCGCCGACTACCGCTCCTACCTCGCCGAGCGCGGCCGACTCGGCAGCCTCAAGCGGAAGATCGCGAGGAACCCCGCCACCGGCCGCCTCCTCGGCGCCTTCCACGCCTACACCTGGGGGGAGGCCCGCAAGCCCGCCGGGATCGAGCAGCTGAAAAAGCTCGGCGTCGACCGGATGTGGCTCGGCTACGACGGACAGCCGTACCCGGACAAGGCGGCGGTGAGCGCCGCGAAGAAGGCCGGGTACCTCATCGGCCCCTACGACTCCTTCGCCAACGGCCAGGACCCGAAGACCGCCGACGCCCCGAACGCGATCTGGCCCGGCACCGTCTACCCGGACTTCTGCGTACGGGACGCGAAGGGCGGCCCCGTGACCGGCTTCGGCGGGCGCGGCTGCTACCTCAGCTCCCAGGCCTTCGAGCAGGCGGAGAAGAAGCACCACTATCTCGCCGACCGCACCCGCTCGATGGTCGCCAACGGCGCCGACAGCTACTTCCTCGACGTCGACGCCACCGGCGAACTCTTCCGCGACCACGGCAAGGGCCACCGCATGACCAAGGCCCAGGACCGCGCGAACCGCCTCGCGCGGATGCGGCGCATCGCGGACACCGGACTCGTCCTCGGCTCGGAGACCGCCCAGGCGTGGGCGAACAAGGTGCTGGCCTTCGACCACGGCGGCGCGACCCCGGTCGCCGACGGCATGTGGAAGCTCCAGAAGGACCGCGAGAAGTGGGGCGGCTACTACCCGGAGAACGCCCCCGGCGTCTTCTTCAAGCCGGTCGACCTCCCCACCGACCTGGCCAAGGCGATGTACGACCCCCGCTACCGCGCCCCGCTGTACGAAACCGCGCTGCACGGTTCACTGGTCAACACCGAGCGCTGGGAACTCTCGTACGAGAAGCTGCCCGCGCAGAAGACCACCCGGGCCCTGCTCGCCATGCTCTACAACACGCCCCTCAACTACGTCCTGGACGGCCCCTCGCTGAAGAAGCACGGTGCCGAGATGGCCGCCCTGCAGAAGTACTTCTCGCCCTTGCACAAGGCGGCCGGTACGGAACAGCTCACCTCCTTCCGGCAGTTGACGAAGGACCGCACCGTCCAGCGCACCGTCTTCGGCAAGGGCGCGCTGACGGTGACGGCCAACTTCGGCACCACGGCGTACCAGGGGCTGCCGGGCGGCTGCGTCGACGCCCGCCTCAAGGGCGACGACGCGCCGCGCCGGCTCTGCCCGGCGGAGCTGCGAAAGGGCTAGCCCCGCAGCTCCTGCGTGCAGCACTTCACGCTGCCGCCGCCCTTGAGCAGCTCGCTCAGGTCCATCCCGATGGGTTCGTAGCCGCGCTCGCGCAACGGCTCGTACAGCCCCAACGCGGCCTGGGGGAGCAGCACATGGAGCCCGTCGGAGACGGCGTTGAGCCCGAGCGCCTCGGCGTCGGGCTCCTCGGCGATCACGGCGTCGGGGAAGAGGCTCCGCAGGACGGCCTGGCTGCCGGGCGAGAAGGCGGCCGGGTAGTACATGACCTCGTCCGCCGCGTCGTCCAGGACGGCGAGCGCGGTGTCCAGGTGGTAGTAGCGGGGGTCGATGAGGTTGAGCCCGATCACCGGGCGGCCGAAGAACTCCTGTGCCTCGCCGTGCGAGAGGGGGCTGGCCCGGAAGCCGCGCCCGGCGAGGACATAGGAGGAGGTGACGGCGAAGTCGCCCTCGCCCTCGTTGATGTGGACGGGTTCGTGGATCTCGGTGAAGCCGTGCGCGCGGAACCACTCCAGGTGGGCCGCGGCCTCCTCCTCGCGCTCGCGGTAGGCGAAGCGCGCGCCGAGCACCCGCCCCTCGACGACGGTCGCGCCGTTCGCGGCGAAGACCATGTCCGGCAGCTCCGGGCGGGGGGTCAGCTCCTCGACGGTGTGGCCGAGCGAGCGGTAGCGGTCACGCAGGTCTTCCCACTGGGCGACGGCGAGCGGGACGTCGACGGGCTTCGCGGGGTCCATCCAGGGGTTGATGGAGTACGTCACCTTGAAGTGTGCCGGTGGGCACATCAGATAGCGCCGGGGTGTGGCGCGCCGAGGAGAGCGAGGAAAACGGGACAAAGAAGGCTCCTCACATACCGCTGGGTCGAGAGCCGCCCGGTACGGGCAGCTGCTGTCCATGGTGAGGCAGCAGCCGCCCCCTGTGGGGCAGTTGCTGTCATGGTGCGGTCTCGCGGGGCTTTCGCGCAGTGCACCGAACGGGTGGTAGCCGGGCGAGACGGCACGTCTTGTGTAGACGGTACGTCTCGGTTCGGCGCTGCTACTGTCGATGCCATGGCCCAGAAGACCGCCCCTGACTCCACGCGCCGCAGCGAACGCTCGCGCCGCGCCATCTACGACGCCGCCCTCGCCCTCGTCGAGGAGGTCGGCTACGCCAAGCTGACGATCGAGGCCATCGCGGCCCGCGCCGGCGTCGGCAAGCAGACGATCTACCGCTGGTGGTCGTCCAAGGGCGCCGTGCTCCTCGATGCCTTCCTCGACCTCGCCGAGCAGGCCGCCGAGGCCGCGAGCGCCGGGCACGACACGGTCCAGACCGAGATCCCCGACTCGGGGGACCTGGAGGCCGACCTCAAGTTCGTGATGCGGGCCACCGTCGACGAGTTCAACGACCCCAAGTACGACGCCCCCTACCGCGCGCTCGCCGCCGAGGGCCTGCTCAACCCCGAGCTGGGCCAGGAGTTCGTGGAGAAACTCCTCGAACCACAGCTCCGGCTCTTCGTCGACCGGGTGCGCCGGGCCCAGGACGCGGGGCAGGTCATGCCCGGCGTCGACCCCCGCATCGCCCTGGAGCTGTGGGCGAGCCCGCTCGCCCAGCGCTGGCTGATGCGCTCGGGCCCCCTGACCCATGAATACGTCGACAAGCTCGTCGAGTACGCGCTCTACGGCATCGCCGCCGCGCCCCGCCTGATCACGCCCGCCCCGCCTGATCAAGCCCGCCTCGCGGCTCTCGGCGCCCGCGGCCGCTTGGCCGGCGTCCGGGCGAGCCGTTTGACCGGCGTCCGCGCCAGGAGCCCCGGAGCGTCCGTGATGACGCCGTTGCAGCCAGCCACAGCACCCGGTCGCGCTGGCGCGCCGTGGTCACCGTGTGCGCCCACACGCGCGGGATGCCCGAGTTCACCGCGCGCAGCAGGTCGCGGTCGCGCGCCTTGTAGTCCACGTCCAGGACGTCCACGAACCCCCGCCAGCGCGCGGGCCGGTCGGTGCGCATCTGCTTCTTGGAGCGCCACAGCTGGGTCAGCAGACCCAGGTGGTGGGCCTGACGCGCGACCGCGGGGCTGTTGGAGTTCACGAAGACCGAGCGGGCCAGGCCGCGGGCCCGGATCAGCCGGGCCAGCTCCCTGATGCTGCGCGGGTCCTTGGCCTCCAGCATCAGCATGATCCGCCCGCCGAACCGGTCCAGGACCTCCTCGACCGTCGGCGCCCGCTCCGGACGCCACCGGCCGGGCAGCGCGGGGGCGGGCCGCAGCAGCACACCGTGCCAGGCATACCGGTCCAGCAGCCGCACCGGGCCCGCCGCGTAGGTGGTGCGGTCCAGGGTCTCGTCGTGCATGACCACCAGCGTGCCGTCGCGCAGCATCCGCGTGTCGAAGTCGATGACCTGGGCGGTGCCCCGCTCGTACGCCGCCTTGAGCCCCGCCATGCTGTTCTCCGGCACCTCCAGGGCGCCGCCGCGGTGCGCGGTGTAGACCACGCGGGGCAGCGCGTCCACGGTCAGGGGGTCGCGCCCCCACTCGATCGGTGCGAGGAAGCCGCTCGGCGCCGTGAGGGTCAGCGCCGTCAGGCCGGTCAGCGCAGTCCTAATGACCATGGCGACACCGTAGGTGGGCAAATCGACACGTGCCACACAATGTCGGCCCATATGGTCCGCCGTCGGCATCGCCCCGAGCACCCCGGATGTGGGCTCCGGCCCCCAGAGGCGCAGGATGGTGGGACCATGGGTCATGCTTTCGGCACAACGGCGAGGTGAGGGGCTAGATGGGCGCGGAGTTCGGCAGCCGGTCCGGCGGACAGGGCAAAATCTCCCAGTGGCTCCGGCGTCGCCCCAAGGACACGGCCGCGGATGACCGGGCCCGCGAGGACCTGCTCCTCGCCGCCGCGGGGGCCGGGCTGCCCCTCGCCCCGGCCGCGTACCCCTCCGGCTACCGATGTTCCTGCGACCGCATCGGCTGCCCCACGCGGCCCGCCACCCCGTCTCCTTCGCCTGGCAGACGCAGTCCACGACCGACCGCGGCCAGATCGAGCGCTGGGCCCGCCACCAGCCGCAGGCCAACTTCATCACCGCGACCGGCATGGTCCACGACGTCCTCGACGTGCCGCTGGCCGCCGGCCGCGAGGCCCTGCGGCGCCTGCTCGCGGCCGGTATCGACGTCGGCCCCGTCGCCGAGTCGGGCGATGACCGGATGCTCTTCTACACCGCCACCCGCGGCACCCCCGAGGACGAGGACGAGTGGTGGCCCTGCGAGCTGGACTGCACCCCGAGACGATGGACGAACACCCGGGCCTGCGCTGGCACTGCCGCGGCTCGTACGTCCTGGTGCCGCCCGCCAGGCTCCCCGGCGACCTGGACGTGCGCTGGGTGCGCGGCCCCGAACATCCGCTGCCGGACCCCCTGACGCTCCTGGAGACGCTCACCGACGAGTGCGCGCGGGTCGCGGGGGAGCCCCAGGAGGACACCGCCGCCTGGCCGCTGCGGGGCTGAGGCGCGGCGCGGCCAGGGACTAGTCGCCCTGCGCCGCCGTCAGCCCCTGGATGCGGCCGAGGAACGTCACCTTGCCGCCGCCGGACCGCAGCGGGTCCACGACCACCTGGTTGGCGGCCCGCGTCAGCAGCAGGGACTGCCGCACCTCGCCCTTGAGCAGGGCCTTGGCGTCCGCGTCGACCCGCGGGCTCAGGCCCTTGAAGGCGGTCTGCTTCTCGTAGTGGCGCGTGGAGAAGAACACCAGCGCCCCGCCGTCCTCGGTGCGCAGCCCCAGCGGCGCGAACGAACCGGCGTTCTGCGGCTCGTCGATGTACTGCACCGCCAGACCGGCCCGCTTGCCGTTCTTGTCGCGGATCGCCTTCCAGCCGCTCGTGTGGTCGCCCGGCGCGAAGTCCTCGCCGCCCGACTTCAGGTACGACGTGTACTTCCTGCCGAGCCTCGCGGGGGATATCGCGAGGTTCTTCGCGGCCACGTCCACCGGCTCGGCCCAGCCGTCCGCGTCCTTCTTCAGCTCGGGCACCTTCTTCGGCGCCACCAGGTTCAGGTAGGTCGCCCGCCACAGGTCGTCGGGGCCCGCCTTGGTGAAGACCCACAGCCAGCGCAGGTCCGCGCGGCGGTTGGCCTTCGTGTCGGCCAGGAACCAGCGCGGCCAGCCCGCCTTCTTCGGGATCGAGTACGTCACGTCCGTCAGTTCCAGCGGCACATGGTGCTTGTTGCCGTCCGGGTGCTGCACGCCCCGCGACTTCAGGCCCGCCTGGTTGATGGCGCCCAGCGGACCCGTGATCCGCGCCGCGTCGAGCGCCGGGTCCAGCTCCTTGTCCGCCTTGTTGTACGCGGCGAGGAAGTCCTTCAGTGCCCGGGCCGCCTCGGCCTTCGTCGCCGCCGGGAGCACCTCCCGCTCGCCGTGCACCGTCACGCAACCGGTCGCCGTCATCGCCAAGGAGGTCACCGCTGCCGCCGCCGCGACCGGACGGCAATGACCGCGAAGCCTGCGCACCTTACTCATGGGGTCCCTTCACCTACGCCCTTACCGGGCCCGAACCCTACCGGGGCCGCACGGCCGCCTCGGCCCCGGCAGGGGGCTCGGCCGCCGTCCGCGACGGGGCGAAGAAGAACACCAGCGTCGGCACCAGATACAGCAGCCAGACCACGACCTGGACCACCGTCGGATCGGGCTGGAAGTTGAACACGCCCTTCAGCAGCGTGCCGTACCAGCTGTCCGGCGGGATCGTGCCGCTGATGTCGAACGCCTTGTCCCGCAGCCCGCCGACGAACTCCGCCTCCTGGAGGTCGTGCACGCCGTACGCGAGGACGCCCGCCGCCACGACAACCAGCATCGCGCCGGTCCAGGTGAAGAACTTCGCGAGGTTGATGCGGACCGCGCCCTTGTAGAACAGCCAGCCGAGCACCACCGCCGTCAGCAGCCCGAGGACCACGCCGATCAGCGGCCCGTGCGAACCGTCGCCGGAGGCCCGCACCGACGCCCACACGAACAGGGCCGTCTCCAGGCCCTCCCGGCCCACCGCGAGGAACGCCGTCGCCACCAGCGCGGCCGTGCCCATCCGCAGCGCCGAGTCCAGCTTGCCGTGCAGTTCCGCCTTCAAGTGCCGTGCCGTGCGCCGCATCCAGAAGACCATCCACGTCACCAGGCCCACGGCGATGATCGACAGCGAGCCGCCGAGCGCCTCCTGGGCCTGGAACGTCAGCTCCTGCGAGCCGAAGGTCAGCGCGCAGCCGAAGCCGAGCGCCAGCGCCACCGCGACGCCGATGCCGGCCCAGACCGGCACCAGCGCGTCCCGCCGTCCCGTCTTCACCAGATACGCGATGAGGATGCAGACGACGAGGCTGCCCTCAAGTCCCTCGCGCAGACCTATCAGATAGTTGCCGAAGCTGAACATCCGTTCATGCCTTCCCGGTGAACAGGCCCCTGCCCCACCAGTCGTCCTCGTCGCGGACGCCCGGCGGGACCGCGAAGACCGCGGAACCCACGTGCTGGATGTATTCGTTGAGCGCGTCGGAGCGCGCCAGGTTGCGCTGGACCGGGATGAACCCGGTGCGCACGTCCCGCTGGTAGGCGAGGAAGAACAGCCCCGCGTCCAGGCGGCCGAGGCCGTCGGTGCCGTCCGTGAAGGAGTAGCCGCGCCGCAGGATCGTCGCCCCGCCGTTGGCGTCGGGGTGCGCGAGCCGCACGTGCGCGTCGGGCTTCATCGCCTTCAGGAACGGCTCGTCGTGCTCCTTGGCCTTGCCGACCGGAGCCCCCACGCGCTTGTCCCGCCCGAACACGTCCTCCTGCTCGCCGAGCGAGGTCCGGTCCCACGTCTCGATGTTCATCCGGATGCGCCGCGCCACGAGATACGAGCCGCCCGCCATCCACTCCGGCCCGTCCTTCGCGCCGACCCACACGTGCTGCGCGAGCGCCGCGCCGTCCCGCCCCGACACGTTGCGCGTGCCGTCCTTGAAACCGAACAGGTTACGAGGCGTCTGCGCGTCCGGCGTCGTCGACGACGTCTTGCCGAAGCCGAGCTGCGACCAGCGCACCGCGACCTTGCCGAAGCCGATGCGGGCGAGGTTGCGGACGGCGTGCACGGCGACCTGCGGGTCGTCCGCGCACGCCTGCACGCACAGGTCGCCGCCGCTGCGGGCCTTGTCGAGGTTGTCGCCGGGGAACCTCGGCAGGTCGACCAGGGCCTCCGGCCGGCTGCCGGACAGGCCGAATCTCTCGAACAGGGAGGGGCCGAAGCCGATCGTCAGCGTCAGCCGGGACGGCGGCAGACCGAGCGCCTCGCCGGTGTCGTCCGGCGGCGCCTCGGCGAGCCCGCCGTGGGCGCCCGCACCGACCGTGTGCCCGGCCGTCATCCGCGCCGCGGCCTTCGTCCACTCCTTGAGGAGCCGCACGAACTCCTCGCGGTCGTCCGTCTTCACGTCGAACGCCGCGAAGTGCAGCCGGTCCTGGACGGCCGTCGCGATCCCGGCCTGGTGCGCGCCGTGGAAGGGCACGGCCGCCCCGGCGTCCCCGGCGGGCGCCACCGTGTCACCGGAGCGGGTCAGCGCCACCGCGCCGCCCGCCGCCGCGCCGAGCGCGAGCCCGGCACCCGGCCCCAGCCGAGCAGCGCGCGCCGCGACGGCGTACGCGTGCCCTCCGTGCCCTCCGCCTTCGCCCTGTTCGCCGTGTTCTCTGTGTGCCCCGTGGCGTCCTCGGCCATCGATGTCCCCTTGCCGCTACTTGGACGTCACGACGGCCGCGGCCAGCTTCGACAGGGGCTCCGCGAGGGCGTTCACGCCGTCCTGGAGGTCCTTGACGTCCGCCTTGCCGAGCTTGTCGTAGGAGACGAAGTCGTAGGAGTCCGGGCCGCCCTCGCGGTGCTTGTCCAGCAGCTTGTCCAGGGCCGCGAACTGCTTGTCCAGCTCCTCGGTGAGCTTCTTGTCGTTCTCGGCGGCCACCGGCTTCAGCAGCTCGTACGACTTCTCGGCGCCCTCGACGTTGGCCTTGAAGTCGACCAGGTCGGTGTGGGAGTAGCGCTCCTCCTCGCCGGTGACCTTGCCGGTGGCGACCTCGTCGAGGAGTTCCTTGGCGCCGTTGGCCATGGAGGTCGGGGTGATGACGGCCTTGCCGACGCGGTCCTGCCAGTCCTTCAGGTCCTTGTCGAGAAGGGTGGCCAGCTCCTTCTCCCGCTTGCCGATCTTCTTGTCCTGCCACAGGGCCCGCTCCAGGCGGTGCCAGCCCGTCCACTCCGTCTCCGGGTCCTGGCCCTCCTCCAGGCCGTCCTCGCGGACGTCGACCTTGGGGTCGATGTCGCCGAACGACTCGGCGACCGGCTCGGTGCGCTCCCAGCCGATGCGCGAGTCGGCGTACGCCTTCTTCGCGGCCGCCAGGTCGCCCTTGCGCACCGCGTCGGTGAAGACCTTCGCCTTCGGCAGCGTCGCGTCGGCCTGCTCCTGCGCGTACTCGCGGTAGGCGGCGACGGCCTTGTCCAGGCGCGGGTCGCGCTTCGCGGTCGTGCCGCCGCCCGTGACGGTGACCTTCTGACGGATGCCGTCGCCCTTCATGCCGGGCTTGCAGGCGATCTCGTACGAACCGGCCTTCACCTCGGCGGTGAGCCTCTGCTTCGTGCCCGGGCCGATGTTCTCGCGCTCGCTGACGATGCGGTCGTCGGGGAAGAGGAGGTAGACCTCGGTGACCTTGGCCCCCTTGTTCTCGATGGCCAGCTCGACGTGCCCGGCGGACAGCTCCTTCTTGGAGACCTCGCACGAGTCGTCGGTGGCGGTCACGCTCACGCTGTTCGCGCCGCCCTTGGCGTCGCTCTTCTCCGTGCAGCCCGTGACGGCGGTCAGGGCCGCGGCGGTCGCGACGGCGGTGACGACGGACAGGCGGGCGGGGCGCACGGGTCGCATAGAGGGCTCCAAGCGGGGTCACGGACGAGTGCCGGGGCCCCACCGCAAGCCGGTGAGGCGGACCTAACTTAACCGACCCTTACCTCGCCGATACCCGTCCGTTCCGTGATTCAGCTCTCAAGTCGCCCCCGCGTTCCGCCCCTGCTCACAGGCCGGTCACGGGCGGCTGATGGCCCGCCCATGGCCAGGCAAAGCGCCGGTCAAGGGCTGCGGCGGGGAGTGACCACGGGGGCTCCGGTACGCGGATGCGGGAAGACCTCGACCGGCTGCCGGTACACCTCCGACAGCAGCCCCTCCTCGAATACGTCACCGGGGGCGCCCTCCGCCGCGAGTGTCCCGCCCCGCAGCACCGCGACCCGGTCCGCGTACGCCGCCGCGAGGCCGAGGTCGTGCAGGACGACCACGACCGCGTCACCGGCGGCGGCCCGCTCCCGGCAGATCCCGAGGACCAGCTCCTGGTGGCGCAGGTCGAGCGCGGTGTCGGCTCGTCGAGCAGCAGCAGCGGGGCGCGCTGGGCGAGGACGCGGGCGAGCGCGACGCGGGCCCGCTCGCCGCCGCTGAGCGCGGAGAACGGGCGTACGGCGAAGTCGGCCACCTCGGTGGCCGCCATCGACTCGCGCACGATCCGGTCGTCGTCGTCCGCCAGGCGCGTCCCGGCCCACGGCGCCCGGCCCATCCGTACGACGTCCTCGACGGCGAAGGGGAAGGAGAGCGCGGCGGACTGCGGCAGCACGGCCCGGCGCAGGGCGAGTTCGGCCGCGGGCCAGTCGGCGGCCGGGCGCCCGCAGACGCGTACGACCCCGGCCGCGGCCGGCAGGTCGGCGGCGAGCGCGGCCAGCAGGGTCGACTTGCCCGCGCCGTTCGGACCGACCAGGGCCAGCACCTCGCCCGCGCGGGCGGCCACGCTTACCCCCCGCGAGGACCTCGCGGCCGCCGAGCCGCACCCGCAGCCCCTCGGCCTCGGCGAGCACGTCACCGGCGGCACTCGGCCCCGGCAGCGCGCGCGCCCGCCCCGCGAGGAGTCTCCTGCCCAGCTGCCCGATCATGCCCAACCACCTTGCCTGCGACGGGTCCTGCGCAGCAGCCAGAAGAAGAACGGGCTGCCGAAGAGAGCGGTGAGCACACCCAGCGGCAGTTCGGCGGGCGCGGCCACCGTACGCGCGGCCAGGTCCGCCGCGACAAGCACCACCGCGCCGCCGAGCGCGCTGCCGGGCACGAGGAAGCGGTGCCCGGGGCCCGCCACCATCCGCAGCAGGTGCGGGACGAGCAGCCCCACGAAGGTGATGATCCCGGCGACGGCCACGGCTGCCGCCGTCAGCAGCGCCACCACGAGGACCAGCACGAGCCGCAGCCGCTCGACGTCCACGCCCAGGTGCCGGGCGGGCCGCTCGCCGAGCGCCAGCAGGTCGAGTCTGCGGGAGAAGAACGGCGCGACGGCCAGGCCGAGCAGCGCGCACGGCAGCACCGCCAGCACCTTCGGCCAGGTCGCCCCGGCGAGCGAGCCCAGCTGCCAGAAGGTGATCTGGCTGATCTGCGCGTTGTCCGCGAAGAAGACGCACAGGCCGATGAGCGCGCCCGCGAACGCGTTCACGGCGATTCCGGTGAGGATCAGCGTGACGACTTCCGTCCGGCCGCCCTCGCGCGACATCACGTAGACGAGGAGGACCGTCACGAGCCCGGCGGCGAACGCGCTGACGGTGACGGTCCAGTTGCCGAGGAAGTTCAGCCCGAGCGCGATGGATGCGACCGCGCCGACCGCCGCGCCGGACGAGATCCCGATGACGCCGGGCTCGGCGAGCGGATTGCCGAAGACGCCCTGCATCAGGGCTCCCGCGCAGCCGAGCGAGGCGCCGACGAGCAGCGCGAGGACGACGCGGGGCAGGCGGACGTTCCACAGCACGCTCTCGCCGACGCGGTCCAGCGGGGCGCCGCCGAGGCCGAGCCGGTGTCCGGCCGAGGAGAGCACGTCACCGAGCGGGAGCTCGTACGCGCCGACGGAGGCGGAGAGGAGGCAGAGCAGGACGAGGGCGGCGAGAAGCCCAGCGGTCAGCGGGAGGGTGGTCGTCCGGCGGCGGCGCGGGGCCAATCCGACCGGGGCGGCGGGGGCCTTGGGAGTCTCGGGGACGGCCGGGGTGGACGCTTGGGCCGGCAGGGTCACTTGGCGTCCCCGTAGAGCTGCTCGACCAGGGACTTCAGCACCTGGTCCGTCCGCGGCCCGTAGTTGAGGAGCACCCCGTCGTCGATCGAGACGACGCGGCGGTCCAGGCCGGCCGGGGTCTCGGCGACCCCGGGCACCTTCAGCAGACCGTCGACGCCGTTCACCGAGGCCAGGCCCTTCGTCATGACGAGGATCGCGTCGGGCGCGGCCTTGGCGAGCGCCTCGCTGGTGATCGGCGTGAAGTCCTTCCTCAGCCCCGACTCCTTGCCCGCGTCGACCGCGCCCGCCGCCTCCAGGAGCGAACTCGCCCCGGAGTCGCGGCCGCCGAGCAGATAGACCGAGGCCGAGCCGCGCAGGTAGAGGAAGGCCACCCGCGGCTTCTTCTTCCGCTCCTTCCCGGCCCCGGCGGGGATGCCCGCGCGGGCCGCGTCGATCCGCCGTTCCGTACGCCGCGTCAGCTCGGCGCCGGACTTCTCGACGCCCAGGGCCTTCGCCACCGCCTCGATCCGCGGGCGCACGTCGTCGAGGCTCTTCGCCGGGTCGAACACGACGAGGGGGACGCCCGCGTCACGGATCTGGTCGATGGCCTCGGCGGGACCTGTGGTGGTGTCGGCGAGGACGACCGTCGGCTTGAGCGAGAGCACGCTCTCCGCGGAGACGTCGTGGGCGCGCGTCACCACCGGCAGCTTCTCGGCCTGTTCGAAGGTGGCGGTGATGTCGCGCGCCACGACGTTCTCGCCGAGCCCGAGAGTGAAGACGATCTCGTTGAGGCTGCCGGTGAGCGGCACGATGCGGGCGGTGTCCCGCACGGTCACCCGGCGGCCGCCGGCGGAGGTGACGGTGGCGGGCAGTTCGGGTTCCGCGCTGCTCTTGAGGGGTTCGATCCGGTCGGGCGCGGCCTCCCGCGCCGCCGCCTTGCGCGGACCCGGGGAGGTGTCACCGTCCGGGGCGGCGCATGCCGTGAGCCCGAGGGCGAGCGCGGCGGCCCACGCGCCGGCGATACGGAGTGAGCGCGGCATACGCACCGAAGTCCACCGTCCTGTCGTGCGGTTGAGGTCTGGAGACCCGGGAGGCCGGAAGGTCCGGAGGCCCGGGCCGGGGCTCGCGGGGTTTCAGCTGGAACGATCGTAGTTTAGGTTAGCCTTACCTAATTAACCAGCCCTGCCGTCGTGGAGGAGCCCCATGCTGTCGTCGAGACAGGCGAGACCGGCACGCCCCCGTTTCCGTTCCCGTGCCCGCGCCGCAGCCGTGGCCGTGCTCACCGCACTGCTCGGAGCGCTGCTGCCGGTGACCGCCGCGCACGCGGAAGGCCGTACGGTCCAAGGCGGGCGGCTCGACTGGGGCATCAAGTCCTCCTTCCAGAGCTACGTCACCGGGCCCATCGCCCAGGGCGCGTCGACGCTCCAGGGCGGAGCCGCGACCGTCGGCGGCGGCCAGTTCCGCTTTCACTCGGCGAAGGGCACGTATGACCCGCGGAGCGGGACCTTCCGCGCCGGGTTCTCCGGAGGCGTGCGTTTCACCGGGCACAAGAAGGGCGGCTCGTACGAGCTGGACCTGACGATCAGCCGCCCCACGGTGCGGGTCTCCGGCGGCTCCGGGACGCTCTACGCCGACATGGTCAGCAAGGAGAAGGGCACCGGCAAGGTCACGTCGGCCGCACAGGTGCCGATCGCCGCGCTCGACGTCGGCGGGATCAACATGAAGGGCGGCACCGGACCGATCGCCCTCAACAACCTTCCCGCGAAGCTCACTTCACAGGGCGCCAAGGCCTTCGCCGGTTACTACCCGGCCGGCACGGCACTCGACCCGGTGAGCCTGTCGACGGACCTCGTCGCGAAGTCCGGGACGGGGAAGGCGACGGGCGCGGCGGCGGGGAAGGCCCCGAAGAAGCCCGCGACAGGCAAGGACGCGAAGAGCAACGGCAAGCAGAAGGCGGGCCGCATCGAGGACGGGGCCGTCGACTGGGGAGTGCGCCGCACCTTCCGTGAGTACGTCACCGGCTCCATCGCCCAGGGCACGTGGAAGCTCTCGGGCGGGGCCGAGGACGGGGGAGCGCTCTTCCGCTTCCCACGGGGCAAGGGCACGTACGACGCGAAGGAGCGGCGCCTCGCCGCGGACTTCGCGGGCGCCGTCCGCTTCACCGGCGAGCACGGCCTCGACCTCACGCTGAGCAAGGTCGCCGTCGAAGTGAAGGACGGCAAGGGGGCGTTGTACGCGGACGTCGACGGCGGCGGTAAGGGCGTCATGAAGAAGGCCCCGCTGGTCACCTTCGCCGCCTCCCAGAAGCAACTGCGGCCCAAGCACGGCCTGGTCTCGCTCACCGAGGCGCCTTCGAAGCTCACCGCCACCGGGGCCAAGGCCTTCGGCGGCATGTACAAGGCGGGCGCCGACATGGACCCGCTCTCCCTCGCCGTGGCCCTTGACGCGGACGCCACGCTGCCCGCCCTCCCGGACCTCGGCTCCTCCGCGAGCCCGGCCCCGCAGCCGAAGCGGACCGCTGCCTCCGGGGCCGACGACACCACGGACACCTCCGCCTCCGCCGCCGACTCCTCCTCGAACGCCGTGCCGATCGGCGTCGGCACGGGCGTGGCGGTGCTGCTCGCGGCGGCGGTCGCGTTCGGCGTCGTACGCAAGAAGCGGGCGCGGGACGGCACGGACACGCCGGGGTCCTGACCGTCACGCCTCACTCCGCCCCTCTCCACTCCCTGTCTCTCCCTCAACTCTCCCTATTCCCACCTCTCCCAAGGAGGAACCTGACCATGTCCAGGAACCGTCGCCCCCTCGTCCTCGCGGCAGCCGTCGCCACGGCCGTCACGCTCGGCGCGTCCGCCCTCGCGCTCCCGGCGCTCGCCGCCGACGGCGGCGGAAAGGCGGCACCGCCGAAGCTGGAGCTCAAGGACGGCACGCTCGACTGGGGCCTGAAGGAGTCCTTCCGCAAGTACGTCGTGGGCATGGCCCACGGCACGATCGAGGCGACGGACGGCGCCAAGCAGGCGGCGGGCAACGGGGTGTTCACCTTCACCGGCGGCACGGGGACGTACGACACCGGCACGCACGCCACCGCGACCGCGTTCAAGGGCGCGGTCCGGTTCGCCTCCACCGCCCACCGGTTCGACATCGAGATCGCCGACGTGAAGGTGCGCACGGAGGGCAAGACCGGTGCCATCCAGGCCGACGTCACCCTGAACGGCGCCACGCAGAACGACATCGACCTCGCCGCCCTCGACCTGAGCGCGGTCCGGCCCGGCCAGGGCGAAGGCGGCGCGATGACCTTCAAGGACATACCGGCGACGCTCACGGCGGACGGCGCCAAGGCGTTCAACGGCATGTACCAGGCGGGCGACAAGCTCGACCCGGCCACCCTCACGGTGAAGGCGGCGACCGGTACGCCGACGGACAAGCCCACCCACAAGCCGACCGACAAGCCGACGGACAAGCCCACCGACAAACCTGCGCCCACCCCCACGCGGACCGCGACGCCCACCGGCACACCCACCGCCCCCGGGCGCCCCGCGGGCCGGGTCGTCGACGGCAGCCTCTCCTGGGGCCTGAAGAAGTCCTTCCGCACCTACATCTCGTCCGGCGGCAAGGTCACCGTCGCGGGCGGGGCGCAGAAGATCTCCGGAGGCTACAAGTTCCCCCATGCCAAGGCGTCCGTGGACTCCGGTGCCAAGAAGGTCGACGCGTCCTTCGGCGGCAGCGTCCGCTTCACGTACAAGGCGCACGGCATCGACATGAAGTTCAGCGACCTCAAGGTGCGGACGAACGGCGCCAAGGGCACCCTGACCGTCGACGTCACCACGCCCAAGGGCACCAACAACAACGTCAAGTTCGCGACGCTCGACCTCTCCAAGGCCTCGTACCAGGCCAAAGGTGACGTCGTCCGGCTGACCAAGGTCCCCGCGGCCTTCACGGCGGCCGGCGCCAAGCAGTTCGCCAACGGCACCGTCGGCTCCATCTACAAGGCGGGCCAGCGGATCGACCCGGTGACGGTCGCGCTGTCGTTCTCCGAAGGCGCCGAACTCGGCGCTGCCGAGGCGACCGACGGCGCCGGAACCACGGGCTCCGGTTCCGTGGGCGGTGACACCGTCGGCGGCGGCACCGGAACCGCCGCGCTCGGCGACGCGGGATCGCTGGCCGCAACCGGCTCCGGCCTCCCTTCGGCCGCGCTGCTCGGCACGGCGGGGCGCGGCGTGGCGGCGGGCGCGGGCGCGGTGTATGCCGCCCGGCGCAAGCGGGGCACCGAACTGGCGTGATGCCGCCGCGCCCGGGCGCCCGGGTTCCATACCAGGGTGTTCAATACCCGGGTGACTGAACCACTCGGCGGGACGGAACCGCCCGGCGTCTTCGAGGTATCCGGCACGTTCGACGTGCTGCGTGTTTTCTGCGGGCCCGACGGTCGGCACGGCAACGAACTCGGTGTCGTGCGCGACGGGGCCCGCATGCGTGCCGTGGCGGACCGCCAGGCGTTCGCGGGGAAACTCGGCTTCAGCGAGACGGTGTTCGTCGACGACCCCGAGCGCGGCGCCATCGACATCTACACACCCACGCTGCGCCTGCCCTTCGCGGGCCACCCCTGCGTCGGCACCTCCTGGCTGCTCGACGTGGCCGAACTGCGCACGCGGGCAGGTGCGGTGGCGGCCCGGCACGACGGGGAGTTCAGCTGGATCACGGCCCGCGCCGAGTGGGCGCCGCCGCGGACCCTGCGGCGGTACGGCACGGCCGCGGAGGTGGACGCGCTGGACGTGCCGCCGCCGGGGGTGGGGGCACCTCCCACGCCTTCAGGGCAGTGGGGGAGGATCTATGCGTGGGCGTGGGAGGACGAGGCCGCCGGGCGGGTGCGGGCGCGGGCCTTCCCCGGCCGGGACGACGGCATCGACGAGGACGAGGCGACAGGCGCGGCGGCACTCCTGCTCACACACGCGTTGAGCCGCGCCCTCAACATCACGCAGGGACGCGGCTCACAGATCCTCACGGCGCCGGGACCGGACGGCTGGATCGAGGTCGGCGGCAGGGTCCGCCTCGTCCAGGCTGACGCCGCCGCATAGTCCGGTGCCGCCGCATGATCCGGCGGCACCGCATGGTCCGGCTCACGCGCTGAGCGGGAACTCCTCGCCCAGTTCGCGGAAGACCGCGGTGTTCAGGGCGAAGGCGCGCTTGCACTCGTCCACGATCCGCTTCTTCTCCAGCTCGTCCGTGACGACCGCGTCGATCCCGTCGAGCAGTTCGCGGTACCCGCGCTTGAACGCGGCCGGGTTGGCGATGCCCTCGAACACGTAGAAGCGCACGCCGTCGCCCTTGCGCGCGAAGCCCCAGGTCTGCTCGGCCTTGCCGCGGATGATCTGGCCGCCGGAGAGGTCGCCGAGGTAGCGGGTGTAGTGGTGGGCGACATAGCCGCCGGGCCAGGTGCGCGCGCACTCCTCGACCCGCGCCGCGTACGCCGCCGTGGCGGGCAGGGGGGTGAGGCCCGTGCGCCAGTCCGCGCCCCGCAGGTGCGCGAGGTCGCGCTCCAGCTCACGCACGCGCAGCAGCTCGGGCCGGATGAACGGTCCCGCGACGGGGTCCTCGGTCAGCGTCTCGGCGCCGTCCTCCAGGGCGCGGTAGACGAACCACAGCTGTTCCGTGTACCGGGCGTAGGCGTCGACGCCGAGCCGGCCGCCGAGCAGGTCGCTCATGAACGTGGAGGTCTCGGCCTCGGTGTGCTGCTCGTGCGACGCGGTGCGGATGACCGTTGAAAAGGGCGCGAAGGGCGCGACGGGCGTGACCGGGGCGAGCGGCGTGGACGGCGTATCCATGAGGGACCTCCAGGGAGCCGGATGACGGGTGGCGGGAACCAGCGACCGTGGGGAGATCATGGCAAGTTAGGCTTACCTAAGTCAACTGGTTCCCGACGTCCTGTCGGTAAAAACGCTACCCGCCCCGGGACCGGGCAACCACCGCTGCGGCTCCCGGCGGCTCCCGGCGGCTCCTGGGGGCTCCGGCGCCTCAGGGAAGCGTGAGGATCTCCGTACCGGTGTCCGTCACCACCAGCGTGTGCTCGAACTGCGCGGTCCGCTTCCTGTCCTTGGTGACGACGGTCCAGCCGTCGTCCCACATGTCGTACTCGTGCGTGCCGAGCGTCAGCATCGGCTCGATCGTGAACGTCATGCCGGGCTGGATGGTGGTCGTCGCGTGCGGGCTGTCGTAGTGCGGGATGATCAGTCCGGAGTGGAAGGACGAGTTGATGCCGTGACCGGTGAAGTCACGGACGACGCCGTAGCCGAACCGCTTGGCGTACGACTCGATGACACGGCCGATGACGTTGATCTGGCGGCCGGGCTTCACGGCCTTGATGGCGCGGTCGAGGGACTCGCGGGTCCGCTCGACGAGCAGCCTCGACTCCTCGTCGACGTCGCCGACGAGGTAGGTGGCGTTGTTGTCGCCGTGCACGCCGCCGATGTACGCCGTGACGTCGAGGTTGATGATGTCGCCGTCCTTCAGGACGGTGGAGTCCGGGATTCCGTGGCAGATGACCTCGTTGACCGAGCTGCACAGCGACTTCGGGAAGCCGCGGTAGCCGAGCGTGGAGGGGTAGGCGCCGTGGTCGCACATGTACTCGTGCGCGACGCGGTCCAGCTCATCGGTGGTCACGCCGGGCGCGATGTGCTTCGCGGCCTCTGCCATGGCGCGCGCGGCGATGCGGCCCGCGGTACGCATCAGCTCGATGGTCTCGGGGGTCTGCACCTCGGGCCCCGTGTAGGGGGTGGGGGCGGGTTTCCCACGTACTCCGGGCGCCTGATGTTGCCGGGTACGGAACGGATGGGGGAGAGCTCCCCCGGGACGAGGAGTGACTGGCCAGACATGCGAGCGAGTCTAGCCAGCCGTCGTGGGGCAGCATGGCGTCAGAGACGGGTACCGGATCGAGGATGCATCCGGCGGGAGAGGAGCGGGCGGTCATGGCACTGTTCAAGAAGCGGACGGTCGGCAAGCCGGGCGAGTGGTACTACTGCCTGGAGCACAAGAAGGTCGAGGAGGGCCCCGACTGCCCCGGCAAGGACCGGATGGGTCCCTACGCCTCACGCGCGGACGCCGAGCAGGCGATGCGGACGGCGGCGGAGCGCAATCTCGAATGGGAGAACGACCCGCGGTGGCACGACACGGTGGGGCGGGGCGAGGACGACTGACCCCTCCGGGGGCTTCGGCGGGAGGGCCCCGTTCTCGGCCGGCCCCGTTTTCGGCGGTCCGTCGTGAGGGGCCGGGGCCGGAACGCCCCGAAGCCCCGGGGGTCCCGGCGAGGCTTTGCCCACCCCGGCAGTTACGACGCCGCAGCCCTCGCCGCGTCCCGCTCGCGGCGCAGCCTCGCGTCCGCGTCCGTCGTCGCGTCGTACGAGACGAGCCGCGGCAGCGCCGCCGCGAGGACGGCGACCGAGGCCACGCAGGCGAGGCCGCCGGACCAGATGGCGGGCCGGGTGCCGGTCCAGCCCGCGGCGGCGCCCGCGCGGACCTGCCCCAGCTGCGGGCCGACGCTGTAGGACAGCACCTCTATGCCGGCGAGGCGGCCCCGCAGCTCGTCGGGGATCGTCTGGTTCCAGATGGTGGAGCGGCCGAGTCCGCTCACCATGTCACCGGCGCCGCGAGCGGCAGGCACCCCAGCACCACCCATACGTTCGAGAACCAGCCCGCCGCCGTGATCGCGAGCCCCCACCCCGCCGCCCCGAACACCACGAGCAGCCCGTGCCGCCGCACCCGCGACGTCCAGCCGCTGGTGAGGCCGAGCAGCAGCGACCCGACGGCCCCGGCCGCATACATCAGTCCGAGCGCCGCTCGGCGTCCAGCTCGTCCGCGAGGAACGGGAAGACCGCGTTCGGGTAGGCGAAGAACATCGCCGCCATGTCCACCGCGTACGTCCCCAGGAGCACCGGCCGCGACCACGCGTACCGCGCGCCCTCGGCGAGGCCCTTCAGGGACGGCTTCTCCGCGTCGTGCGCGGCGGGGCGCGGGCGAGAGCCGGGTGCACAGCAGGACCGAGACGGTGAAACCGACGACCGTCACGGCGTACGCGGACGCGTGCCCGGCGTAGGCGACGACGAGGCCCGCGAGCGACGGTCCCGCGATCGCGCCCACGTTCCAGCGGAACGAGTTCAGCGCGGCGGCCGCCGTCAGCTGGTCGTGCGGCACGATCCGCGCCATCAGGGAGTCCAGGGCGGGGCGCTGGAGTCCGGAGAGCGCCGAGACGCCCGCCGCGACGACGTACAGGGGCCACAGCAGCGGGGAGGGAAGCAGCGCGTTCACCAGCAGGACCACGGCCAGCAGGCCCAGCGCGGCCTCGCTGAGAAGGATCACCTTGCGCCGGTCCACGGCGTCGGCGAGCGCACCGCCGTACAGCCCGAAGACGACCAGCGGCACCAGCTCCACCGCGCCCATCGCCCCCACGGCGAGCGGCGAGTCCGTCAGCTCCTTGATCTGCAACGGCAGGGCGACCATCGCCATGAAACTGCCGAAGTACGTGACGAGCCCCTGCACCCACAGCAGCCGGAAGTCACGGGTGGAGCGCCAGGGGGAGAGGTCGGGCAGGAGCGAGGAGAGAGGCACGAGAACTCATGTTCAG
The DNA here is from genome assembly GCA_004010275.1 of Streptomyces huasconensis. Lineage (GTDB taxonomy): Bacteria > Actinomycetota > Actinomycetes > Streptomycetales > Streptomycetaceae > Streptomyces > Streptomyces huasconensis. The sequence goes on along the minus strand of RBWT01000074.1, from coordinate 9,936 downwards.
CGGCGGCCGACGCGGCGGGCAACCGAATTTGCGCAGACCCGGAGCCCGCTCACCACCGCGTCGGCGGTGGCGACGTCAGCTGGTCGGCGAGGCGGGAGAGGCGGTCGCGGAAGCGGCGGCGGCCCCGGGGCGCGGGCAGGGCGTTCTCCCCGGCCGCCGCGCTCACCAGGTGCTGCACCGTGTCGAGGTCGAGGTCGTGCGCCGTTCCGGACTCCTCACCGGGGACGGTCAGCGCCTCGTGGGACAGGGCGCCGAGGTCACCGTCCCCGGAGCCGAGCGCGAGGACGGTCGCGCCGGCCTGCCGCGCGTCGTGCACGCGCGTGAGCAGCTCCGTGTCCGGCGCGTCCGGCGCGACGACCAGCAGCGTCTCGCCGCGCCCCGCGGCCTCGATCCGGCCGAGCCCCGTCGACAGGTGCGCGGGGTCGGAGGCGAGGACCCGGTGCCGTACGAGGGTGGGCCGCAGCTCCGGTGTGCCGGACCAGGCGGCCTCGTCCACCAGGTGGGCGGCCAGGTGCCAGGGTTCGTAGGCCCGCGACCCGACGAGCAGCAGCGCGCCGTGCGGCACCACGGACGACCGCAGGGTCCCCGCGAAGCGGCGCGTGGCGCCGAGCCACTCGGTCCCCGCGAGCACTTCGCGCAGCAGCGCCACCCGTACGGCGTCCATGGCGTCGCATCCTGCCCCGACACGTCAGTCGTGACCGGGAGTTCACCCGGAATTCCCCCGGAGTGGGGAAGGGCGGGGGATGACTCATGAGACGTCTGTTCCCTTCCGGGCGGGCCGCGAGGGCTACGCGAGCTTCCGCATACCGGCCGTCGTCACCACCGCCCACGGCACCGTCCTCGCCTTCTGCGAGGGCCGCGTCGGCTCCTCGGAGGACTTCGGCGACATCGACATCGTCCTCAGGCGCTCCACCGACGGCGGCCGCACCTGGGGCCCGCTCCAGGTCGTCGGCAAGAACGGCGCCGACCTCGCGGGCAACCCCGCCCCCGTCGTCCTCGCCACCGGCCGCGTCCTGCACGTCCACGGTCCGCAACGCCGCCTTCGCCACCGAGGACGCCATCCGCCGCGGCAAGGTCTCCGCGGCCGCCGGGCGCCGCGTATGGGTGCAGCACAGCGACGACGACGGCCGCACCTGGTCCGCCCCGCGCGAGATCACCGCCCAGGTGAAGAAGGCGAACTGGCGGTGGTACGCGACCACACCCGGCCACGCCATCCAGCTCACCACCGGCCGCGTCGTCGTCCCCGCCAACCACTCCCTGCCGCCCTCCGGGACGGACAACGGCACCGAGGGCAAGTACAACGGCGGCCACTGCCTGCTCAGCGACGACTCCGGTGCCACCTGGCGCATCGGCTACGTCGACGACAACACCAACGGCTACATCAACGTGAACGAGACCACCGCCGCCGAACTCCCCGACGGGCGCGTCTACTTCAACACCCGCAACGACTCCCCGTCCCCGGGCAACCGCGCCGACGCCCACTCCCGCGACGGCGGCCGCAGTCTCGTCAGGCCCTTCCGCCCACAGGCCGGTCTCACCGGTCCCGTCGTCGAGGGCAGCGTCCTCCAGGTGCGCGACCCCGACGTGCTCCTCTTCTCCGGCCCCGCCGACCCCGGCTTCCGCGCCCTGATGACCGTCCGCCGCTCCACCGACGGCGGCACCACCTGGCAGACCGCCCACACGGTCGACGGTCTGCCGGCCGCGTACTCCGATCTCGTACGCCTCGACGAGGAGAATGTCGGGCTCCTCTACGAGACGGGGGACTTCAGCGCGTACGAGACGATCACCTTCCGGCGCATCCCGTTGGGGGAACTGGTGTAGCGGGCTGTGACCGCTGAGTAAGGTCGCCCCATGACCTCTACAGACAGTGCGCAGAACGCCCCCGCCAAGGCCCCGGCCAAGGACCCCTGGGAGCTGCCCGACGTGTCCGGGCTCGTCGTCGGTGTCCTCGGCGGCACCGGCGACCAGGGGCGCGGCCTCGCCTACCGCCTCGCCCGCGCCGGCCAGAAGGTGATCATCGGCTCCCGCGCGGCGGAGCGCGCGCAGGCCGCCGCCCAGGAGCTGGGACTCGGCGTCGAGGGCGCCGAGAACGCGGAGTGCGCCCGGCGCAGCGACATCGTGATCGTCGCGAGTGCCGTGGGACGGCCACGGCAAGACCCTCGAAGCCCTGCGCGAGGACCTGCGCGGCAAGCTCGTCATCGACTGGCGAACCCGCTCGGCTTCGACAAGAAGGGTGCCTACGCCCTCAAGCCCGAGGAGGGCAGCGCCGCCGAGCAGGCCGCCGCCCTGCTGCCGGACTCGCGCGTCACGGCCGCCTTCCACCACCTGTCGGCCGTACTGCTCCAGGACGCCGACGTCGAGGAGATCGACACCGACGTCATGGTCCTCGGCGAGAGCCGCGCCGACACGGACGTGGTGCAGGCGCTCGCCGCCCGCATCCCCGGCATGCGCGGCGTCTTCGCCGGCCGGCTGCGCAACGCCCACCAGGTGGAGTCCCTGGTCGCCAACCTGATCTCCGTCAACCGCCGCTACAAGGCGCACGCGGGGCTGCGGATCACCGACGTCGAGGGCCTGACGGGGCCCTGGAGGGGCCCGGGAGGGACGTGGCGGGGCGGGCGCGGGCATGGGGGACACTGGAGGGGTACGTCAGCAACGCCTCGCCCCGACAGGAGCCGACCCCCATGCCCCGCCTCGCTCTGTACGCCCTCGTGGTCTGCGCGCTCGCCGTCGCCGCCGCCGTGATCTCCTTCGTACAGGGCAGCTGGCTCGGTGTCGTGTGGGTGCTGCTCGCCGGGCTCTCGTCCAACATGGCGTGGTTCTACCTGCGGCGGGCCAAGACGCGCCGGGACGCCGCCGCTACGAGCTGAGGGCCGGCGGGACCTCCTCCGTGCCGTCCCAGAAGCGGTACAGGTCCCGCCCCCAGTAGGTGTCCCACTCGTGGACGCCGAGCCCGCGCAGGACCGCGTCGATCGCGTCGAAGAAGGCGCCGTTGACCTCCGGAATCCACAGCACGGCGAAGACCGCGAGCAGCCCGAACGGCGCGAACGGCTCCACCTGCCGCCGGATCTTGTACGACAGCCAGGGCTCGATCACGCCGTACCCGTCGAGGCCCGGAACGGGCAGCGAGTTCAGGATCGCCGCCGTGACCTGGAGCAGGGCGAGGAACGCGAGGGCGTAGCGGAACGCGTCCGGCACGCCGTCCAGGGCGTCCAGCCAGAACGGGGCGGTGCAGACCACCGCGAACAGCACGTTCGTCAGCGGGCCCGCCGCCGAGATCAGGCTGTGCTTCCAGCGGCCCCGGATGCGGCCCCGCTCGATGAAGACCGCGCCGCCGGGCAGGCCGATGCCGCCCATGATCACGAAGAGGACGGGCAGCACGATGCTGAGCAGCGCGTGCGTGTACTTGAGCGGGTTCAGCGTCAAGTAGCCCTTCGCGCCGATGGTGATGTCGCCGCTGTGCAGGGCCGTGCGGGCGTGCGCGTACTCGTGCAGGCAGAGCGAGACGATCCAGGCCGCCGTCACGAAGAGGAACACGGCGAGCCCCGGATTGGCCGAGAAGCCGGTCCAGGCCGCCCAGCCGGAGACCGCCGTGACGGCGGCGATCCCGAGGAAGACGGGACTGATCCGCCGGTCGTCGCGTCGGATGGGGGCGGTGGTCATGGGGCGGGCTCCTGGGGTCGCGGGGGATCTGCCCGACCGTAGCGGGCGTACGGCGAAAACGTCTCGCGCAGGCCGGGGAGTTCCGGGAGGCTGGGAGCCATGGCGCTGTGGAAGGTGATGTACGCGGACTGGCAGATGGAGTGCTGCGGGGAGCCGTTCGCCGTGGGGGACGAGGTGGCGTGGCCGCTGCTGGTCGACGGCGACCGCCTGGACGACGCGGGCTGGGCGTCGGACCTCAGCGAGATCGAGGGCCCGGTGGTGGCGCTGGACACGCTGGAGGGGGACTGGTCCGGGGGCGGCGCGGATTACGGGGATTACGGGGACGGCGCGGATTACGGGGGCGGCGGGGACGGCGAGTTCGAGGAGCCGTGGGAGCCCTCGGTCATCCAGGCCCACGGTGTCACCGTTCCGTGGGCCGCCCGCGTCCCTGGCCCGAGCGGGCCCGCCTCACCGGTCTGCTCACCGTCGAGCGGCACAGCGGCCGGTGGCCGGACACGGTCGGCCGGGTCCGCGCCATCCACGTCGTCACGCAGGGCTTCGCCCAGACCGTCGAGGGATCGGAGACGTACGCGCCGGTGCCGGGCGAGCGGTGGCTGCGCCCCGTCGAGGCGTGCCCCAAGTGGTTCCGGGACGAGGACCTGACCCGGGCGCGACCGGAGCCGGGAAATCCGCGGCAGGAGACCGGCGTTCTGGTGGAGTTGGACGTCCGGGAGAGCTGAGGGGCGCCGGGCGGGGAGCGCGGTGGCCCGGGCGGCCGGGCGGGGCCGACGGCCGCGACGACGCCGCGGCGGAAGGGACAATGATCCGGTGCGTTACCGCGTTCTCGGGCCGACCCGAGCTGTCCGCGCCGACGGGACCACCGTTCCCGTCGGCGGCGCGCGCCTGCGCGCCCTCCTGGTCGCGCTCGCCCTGCGCGCGGGCCGTTCCGTGCCTGCCGCCGCCCTGGTCGACGAGGTGTGGGGCGCCGACCCGCCCGCCGACGCGAGCGGCGCCCTCCAGGCCCTGGTGGGCCGGCTCCGCAGGACCCTGGGGCGCCGACAGCGTCGCCTCGGCGGACGGCGGCTACCGGCTCTGCGCGAACCCCGACGACGTGGACGTGTTCCGCTTCGACCGGCTGGTGGGCGAGGGCAGCCGCGCCCTGGCCGAGGGTGACCCGGCCAAGGCGGAGACCTGCTCGACGACGCGCTCGCCCTGGTGGACCGGCGAACCCCTAGCCGACCTGCCGGACCGCACGGCCGACGTCGCCCGCTGGCAGGCGCGCCGCCTCGACGCCCGCCGCGCCGGACTGACCGCCGCCCTCGCCCTCGGCCGGGCGGCACAGGTCCTGCCCGACCTCACCGCCCTCTGCGAGACCCACCCCCTGGACGAGCCGCTCCAGGCCCTGCGCTGCGCGCGCTGCGGGACGCCGGCCGCCCTGCGAGGCACTCGCCGCGCACGAGGACGTACGACGCGCCCTCGCGGACCGGCTGGGAGCCGACCCCGGGCCCGAACTCCGCGCCCTGCACGGGGAGTTGCTGCACGCCCCGTCGCCCTCGCCGTCCCAGCCGTCCTCGCCGTCCCAGCCCTCCCCCGCCGCCCCAGCCGTCCCCCGCCGTCCGCGCCCGTCGAGCCGCCGCCGGCGCGGCCCCGGACGCCCGGCAACCTCCGCGCCCGCCTCACCTCCTTCGTCGGGCGCGAGGCCGACATCGAGGCGCTGCGGGCCGACCTCGGGCGGGCCCGGCTCGTCACGCTGCTCGGCCCCGGCGGCGCCGGGAAGACACGGCTCTCCCAGGAGGCCGCCGAGACCCTCGCCGACGACATCCCGGACGGCGTGTGGCTGGCCGAACTCGCGCCCGTCGAGGACCCGGCGGACGTCCCCGAGGCCGTCCTGAGCGCGCTCGGTGCCCGCGAGACCGTGCTGCGCGGCGCCGCGCGAGGAGATGCGGGCCCTGTCGGAGCGGCACGTCGAGAATCCCTGTCGTACGGCTCGTCGAGCACTGTGCCGGGCGCCGCATGCTGGTCATCCTGGACAACTGCGAACACGTCGTGGAGGCCGCCGCTCGCCTCGCCGACGAACTCCTCACCCGCTGCCCGGGCCTCACCGTCCTCGCCACCAGCCGCGAACCCCTCGGCGTGCCCGGCGAGTCGCTGCGGCCCGTGGAGCCGCTGCCCGAGGCGGTCGCCCGCGGCTGTCGCCGAGCGCCGGGGCCGCCGCCCGGCCCGGGTTCACCGTCGACGACGACCCGGCCGCCGCGGCCGAGATCTGCCGGCGCCTCGGACGGCCTGCCGCTCGCCATCGAACTGGCCGCCGCCCGCCTGCGGTTGCTCACCCCGCGCCAGATCGCCGACCGGCTCGACGACCGCTTCCGGCTGCTGACCAGCGGCGCCCGTACCGTCCTGCCCCGCCAGCAGACGCTGCGGGCCGTCGTCGACTGGTCCTGGGGCCTGCTCGACGCCCCCGAACGCGCCGTCCTGCGGCGGCTGTCCGTCTTCGCGGGCGGCTGCGACCTCGCCGCCGCGGAGGCGGTCTGCGCGGGCGGCGACCGCGGTGACGGTGGCAGCAGTGGTGACGGTGGCAGCAGCGGTGACCGTGGTGACGGTGGTGGCAGCCCGTACGACGTCGCCGACCTGCTCGGCTCCCTCGTCGACAAGTCCCTCGTCGTCGCCGCCCCTTCGCCCCTGCCCGGCGCGGGCATGCGCTACCGCCTGCTCGAAACCGTCGCCGAGTACGCGGGCGAACGGCTCGACGAAGCGGGGGACCGCGCCGCCACCGAGCGCGCGCACCTCGTGCACTACCGCGAGGTCGCCAGGACCACCGACCCCGAACTGCGCGGCAGCGGACAGCTCGCCGCCGTCGCACGCCTCGAAGCCGAGTACGAGAACCTGCGCACCGCGCTGCGCCACGCCGTGGCCGCCGGGGACGAGCACGAGACGCTCTGCCTGGTGCTGTCCCTCTGCTGGTTCTGGGAGATCCGCGGCCTGCGCCTGGAGGCCCGCAACTGGTCCCGCGAAGCCATGGCCCTCGGCCCCGACCCCTTCGCCCCGCCCGTCGAACCCGCCCGCCCGCTTCACGAACCCTGCACGGCCGCACCGCCGCCCATGCGCCCCGAGATCCTCGAAGAGGCACGCCGAGGCGTACGCCTCATCGACCTCGCCTGCATGGACATGGACATGAGCGTGGCAGACGCCGCAGGCCGAGGAGCGGCTGCGCGGCATCAGGGCGGCCTACCGGCCGGGGCTGCCGCAGACCTGCCGTATCCCGGGCAGCCTCTGGTTCTTCGCCGTCATGCTCGGCGGCGACGCGGAGCTGCTGCGCGTCACCCTCGACAAGACCGTCGAGACCTGCCGGGAACTCGGCTACGCCTGGGAACTGGCCGGCGCCCTCCAGATGCGCGCCAACCTCCTCGCCGGCCACGCCGACCGGGCGGGTGAGGCGAGCCGCTACGCGGACGAGGCGCTGTCGGCTTCACCCGCCTCGGCGACGCCTGGGGCATCGCCGAGGCGCTCTCCGCGCGGGGCGAGTCACGGGAGCGCTGCGGCCGGTTCGCCCTCGCCGCCGAGGACTACGAAGCCGCCGTCGCCTACGCCGAACAGCTCGGCGCCCAGAGCCAGGTCGCCCTGCTCAAGGCCCGCCTCGGCTCGGTCCTCACGGAGACGGCCGACGGCTTCGACCGGGGCGAGGCGATCCTGCGGGAGGTCCTCGCGAACAGCGGCCGGGTGCACGCGGTCGAGGCCCTGCCCGCCGCCCGGCTCTTCCTCGTCGGCACGCTCGGCCGCACCGGCCGCCTCGACGAGGCGCGGGACCATCTGCGGTGGCTGCGCGAGGAGTTCAATGTCGTCGGCTACGCCGTCTTCGACAGCGTCGTACTCGGCCTCCAGGCCTGGCTCGACACCCTCGGCGGCCGGTGTGCCGAGGGCGTCGCCGCGGCACGCGTCGCCATCCAGGAGGCCCGCGCGCCCTGTCGCTGATGGTCGCGCCGCAGGGCGTCGCCATCCAGCTGCGCATCGCCGCCCCGCGCCCTGGCCGCCCTGGACGGCGGCAGCCGCGCCGCCGACGCCGCCCGGCTGCTCGCGGTCGCCGCGCGGGAGCAGCCCGAGGGCCACTTCGCGAACGCGCTGGAGCGGGAGATCCACGCAGACGCCGTCCGGCTCGCCCGCGCCGCGCTCGGCCCCGCCGCGCCACGAGGCCGCGTACGCCGAGGGCGCGGCTCACGCTGGACGAGGCCACCGCCCTGTGCACGGTGACGGCACGGAGCCGCTGACCGGCTCAGCTCTTGGTGCGGAACTTGTGGATGGCGATCGGCGCCATCACCAGCGTCAGCGCCGCCGACCAGCCGACCGTCACCCACACGTCGTGCGCGATGGGGCCGCCGACCATCAGGCCGCGCGCGCTGTCCGCGAGCGAGGACAGCGGGTTGTAGTCGGTGAAGGCCTGGAGCCAGCCCGGCATCGACTTCGTCGGTGCGAAGATCGACGAACCGAACTGGAGCGGCATCAGGACCAGGAAGCCCATCGCCTGCACGGACTGGGCGCTCTTCATCGAGACGCCGAGGACCAGGAAGATCCACATGATGGCCGTGCCGAAGAGCGCGGAGAGGCCCACGGCGGCGAACAGGCCGCCCCAGTGGGTGATGTCGAAGCCCACGAGGACACCGACGATCATCATGATCGTCGTCGCGATGAGCAGCCGCATCACCTCCACCACGATCTTGGCGAAGAGCACCGAACCCTGGCCGATCGGCAGGGTGCGGAAGCGGTCCATGATGCCGTTCTGGAAGTCCTGGTTGAAGCCGGTGCCGACGGCCATGGCGATGTTCATGCTCATCATCGCCATCATGCCGGGCACCACGTACTGCACGTACTTGTCCTGACCGCCGCCGAGGGCCTGGCCGATCGAGCCGCCGAAGACGTACACGAACAGGAGCGTGAAGACGATCGGCATCAGGACCGCGTCGAACATCGACTCCGGGTCCTGGCGTATCCACAGCAGGTTGCGGCGTACCAACGCGCCGGTGTGGCGTACGTGGGCGCGCAGGCCTATGCGGGCGTCGGCCTCCTGGCCCCGGGCGAGGGGCGGCGGCGCGAGAGTGGTGCTGCTCATACGGCAACCTCCTCGAGTGCGGGGCGGGCGTCCTGCGGGGCGCGGCCTTCTGGCCGGTGATGGAGAGGAACACCTCGTCCAGGCTGGGCAGTTCGGTGGCGATCGAGCCGATCGTGATGCCGCGCGCGGTGACCGCGCCGACCACGGCGGTCAGCTGCTCGTCGCTGAGGATCGGGACCAGGACCGTGCCGGACTCGACGTCCACCGTGGAGGTGGCGAGGCCGGTCAGCCCGAGGTCGTCCAGGGCGTTCGCGAGCGGGCGCAGCTCCAGCGGGTCGGCGGGGCGCACGCGCAGGGTGCGGCCGCCGACCTTCGCCTTCAGCTCGTCGATGCCGCCGCTGGCGATGACCTTGCCGCGGTCGATGACCGTCAGCTCGGAGGCCAGCTGCTCGGCCTCCTCCATGTACTGGGTGGTCAGCAGCACGGTGACGCCGTCGGCGACCATCCGCTTGACCTCGGCCCACACCTCGTTGCGGGTGCGGGGGTCGAGGCCGGTCGTCGGCTCGTCCAGATAGAGCACGGCCGGGCTGCCGATCATGGAGGCGGCCAGGTCGAGGCGGCGGCGCATGCCGCCGGAGTACGTGTGCGCCGGGCGCTTGGCGGCCTCGGTGAGGGAGAACCGCTCGAGGAGGCCGTCGGCCCGGGACCAGGCCTCCTTGCGGGGCAGGTCGAGCAGCCGTCCGATCATGTACAGGTTCTCGCGGCCCGAGAGCTTCTCGTCCACCGAGGCGTACTGGCCGGTCAGGCCTATCACCCGGCGGAGCTGGCGGGGCTGGCGGGTCACGTCGTACCCGGCGACGACGGCGGTGCCGGCGTCCGGGGTGATCAGGGTGGACAGGCAGCGTACGAGGGTGGTCTTGCCGGCGCCGTTCGGGCCGAGCACGCCGAGGACGGTGCCCTCGCGTACGTCCAGGTCCACGCCGTCCAGTGCCTTGGTCGCGCCGTAGTGCTTGACCAGTCCCCTTACGGTGACCGCGCTCCCTGCGCCGCCGGGGTTCTTGTCGATTCGCGTCATGAGGTACAAGGTGTCAGGCGGCACCGACAAACCGCCGACATTCTGCCGACAGGGTGGGTACGGGGGGTTGTGGGCCGGGGGTATTTCCTGCGCCGCCGCTCCGCGCCGGACCTGCCCGGTACTCGGCGGCTGTCCCCTGTCCCGCCGCTTCGCGCCGGATTCCCGCCGCTTCGCGCCGGAT
>RBWT01000073.1 GCA_004010275.1 Streptomyces huasconensis | reverse complement strand
CCCCGTACCGTCCCCGCACGCGGCGGCCCCGACGAACCGCCCCCGCTGACGGCCCACCACTCACCCTCACCTACGGCGGTTCAACGCGCTGCGCGACGTGACCTCACCGTCCCCCGAGGCCACGTCACCGCGGTCGTCGGCCCCAACGGCGCGGGCAAGAGCACCCTCTTCCACTGCCTGGCCGGCACCCTGCGCCCCGACACGGGCCGCGTCACACTCGGCGCCCACGACATCACAAGGCTCCCCGCCCACGCCCGTACGCGCCTCGGCATGGCCCGCACCTTCCAGCAACTGGCGGTCTTCCCGTCCCTGACGATCGCGGAGAACGTCCAGGTCGGCGCGGAACAGACCCCCCGTTCCGGACCCCGGGCCACTCCCCGCGCGCTGCGCCTCCTGGACCTGACGCACCTGCACGCCCGCCCCGCGACCGGCCTCCCCACCGGCACCCTGCGCCGCACCGAACTCGCCCGAGCCCTCGCCGGCACCCCGCACACCCTCCTCCTGGACGAGCCGGCCGCGGGCCTGGACGCCGCGGAAACGGCCGCCCTGGCCGTCCTGCTGCGCGCCCTGGCGGCCGACGGCATGGCGCTGCTCGTCGTCGAGCACGACTCGACCTGGTGGCGGACCTCGCCGACACCGTGTACGTCCTGGCGGCGGGCCGCGTCATCGCGACGGGCCCCCCGCACCAGGTCCTGGCAGAGGCCCGCGCGGCCGAGGGCGAGCACACCGGATGAAGGGCATCGAGCTGCGGGACGCCCATGTCCACCACGGCCCGCTGGAGGCCCTGCACGGCGTCACCCTGGCCGCACCCACCGGCGCCCTCACCGTCCTCCTGGGCCGCAACGGCTCCGGGCGCACCACGGCCCTGCGCGCCCTGGCCGGCACGCTCCCCCTCTCGTCGGGAGCCGTGCTGCGCGACGGCAGGGACATCACCGGCAGCCCGGCCCACGAACGAGCGGCCCGGGGCCTGTGCTTCGTACCGGACCGCCAGGCGGTGTTCTCCTCCCTCACGTCGCGCAGAACCTGGAACTCTGCCGCGCCGACGGCGGCTTCGGCCGCGCCCTGGCCGCCTACCCCGAGCTGCGCCCGCTGCTCCCCCGCCGCGCGGGCACCCTCTCGGGCGGCGAGCAACGCATGCTCGCCCTGTGCCGCGCCCTGCTCGCGCGGGCCTCGGTGATCCTCGTCGACGAGCCGACGCAGGGCATGTCACCGCCCGTCGCGGCCCGGACCCACGCCCTGCTGGCCGGCCTGGCGGGACCGGAGACCTGCGTGGTCGTGGCCGAACAGCGCCTGCCGCCCGCCCCGCGCGGTGACGCGGGACGGACGGTAGTCCTGGTGCATGAACTGCGCCGGGGCGCGGTGGTCTTCAGCGGAGAGGCGGCGGAGCTCAGGTCCGCCCCGGGATGACCAGCTCCGTCCCGACGCCGAGCCGGTCGGGGTCGGTCCCGACGACGTCCTGGTTGGCCTGGTAGAGGGCCTTCCAGCCGCCCACGACTCCGTACTGCCGGGCGATCGAACTGAGCGTGTCGCCGGAGCGCACCACATGGACGCGCCGGTCGAACCGCTCGATCCGCACCTTCTTGGAGCAGGTCGGCCAAGCCTTCCACCCCTGGGTGCTCAGCACCTTCTCGGCGACCTTGATCTGCTCCTCCTTGGTGGCCAGGTCGGCGCGCGGCGCGTACGCGAGCCCGCCGTGCTCCTCCCACGTCGGCTGCCAGAACTGGAGCCCTCCGTAGAAGCCGTTGCCTGTGTTCGCGTCCCACCGTCCGCTGCTCTCGCACTCGGCGAGACAGTCCCACCGGCCCTTTTCCGCGGAGCAGTCGTACGCCTTGGACGGGACGCCCCGCGGTGGTGGCGGGGCCGCGGACGCGGCGGCCGGTGGCAGCGCCACCGCGGCCAGGGCCAGGCCCACGACCGTCACCAAGGACCGCAGTCCGTGCGCCGGTCCCAGGCGCCCCGGGTGACCGAAATGCGTGTTATGCCTTGAATGCGTCACATGCATCGGGCCACGCTAGGCACCTCCTTCCCGCGCCCGCGGCGTGCCGCGCCGCCCCGTCCGCGACCCCACCCGGACGGACCCCCGGCCCGGAGCCCGGCGCCCGATGGCCCGATCGGCGGACGCCCCCGAGCGCGCCGCCGCATAAGGTGGCGGCATCCCGGGGGCCACTCGCCCCGATATGGACCAATGTCGCGCCCTTTCGGCAGGGTTGTGCGTTACCGCGAGTACCGGCGAAATTCAGCCACCCATTTCATTCGCTGTTATCCCCATTTATCGACCATTACCCATGGGCCCCACGCCCCGCCTCGCCACCTCAATTCCCCTGCTCACACACGCTGTTGGGGCCACGTGACGGATTCCGGCGACCGGCCCACGCCCCGCCGCGGATGGTTCGATTCCGCTCACCGCCATCCGTGACTCGCGCCACTGATCCGCCGTTGTCTCCTTACGAGCCGGGCACCCCCCGGCTCCGCGCACCCGCCCCACGCACCCCACGTGACGATCCCGAGGAGCCACCCGTGCCGCGCATGCTCGACGTCAGCGACGACGTACGCGCCGAGATCGGCGACGAAGAAGCCGACCGGCTGCTCGCCGGAGAGAACGCCCCGGGCAGTTACGACTGCACGTCCTGCCGCACCCCGGGCGACTCCGAACAGGAACGCACCAGCACGGTCCTGTTCGTCGGCGACGAGACCGCCGTGCTCGCCTTCGCCCACGCCACCTGCCTGCCCTCCCAGATCGTCACGGTCTCCGAGGAGCAGCTCCAGGGAGCCGTGCGGTCCATCACCGGCGAGGACGCCGCGGGGCCCGCCGACGGCGCCCCCAACCAGGCCGTGCTCGGTGTGACCAGCGGCCTTGTCCTCATCGAGGGCGAGCTGCGCCCCGCGCTCGTCGTGGAGCCCACCGGGCCCATCGCCCGCCCGGGCACCGTGTCGGACGGCGGCGACGAGTTCCTGCCGCTCCTGATCGAGCAGGGCTTCATGCCGGTGGTCTCCCTCGACGGCCTCCCGCCCGTGCTGCACGGCTGGTCGGTGCTGCTCGCCATGGGCCGCCTGCACGCCGTCCTGCAACCGGGCACCGGCGACGGCGCCCCCGTCGCCTGGTGGCAGGCCCATCAGCCGCTCCAGGTCACCGAGGCCTGGCGGGCGCGGCGAACAAGACGCAGAGCGTGCTGCTCTTCGCCGCCCCGGCCGGCTCCATCGGCCGGCAGCCGCGCGAGGACCTGCTGCGGGAGGCCCTGGACAAGACCGCGGCCCGCGGACAGCTCGTCGGCGACGATGATGCCGATCGCCGGCACCTGACCGGCGGTCCGGGCCCGGCCGCCACCTGCCGGCGCAAGCCGCCCCCGAGCCGCGAACGCGCCGGTCACGCTCCTCCCGGAGCCGGAAAGCCGCGCGGCCCCCGCATCCGTCGGGCGGCGCTTTCGTTGGCACAGACGTGCACACATACGACCCCTCCCGCTCCCGACCGGCGTATCAGAACCCGATCCCGTCCATGCGCACCGCGCAGGACGCCACGGGCGAGCGCTCGGCCACACCGATCTACGACACGCTGTACTCGGAGTACCGCCGGGCCTTCCGGGCCCTGCCGGGCGACCGCAGCGGCGAGGAGCATCTGGGGTTCACCGCCTTCGGCACCGGGCCGTACGGCACGCAGCAGTACGGGCAGTTCCAGCACCTGAGCCGCTACGGCCGGCAGGACCACCACGTCCCGGGCCACCACCACGTCCCCGCGGCCCTGCCACCCGCTCCTCGCCGCGAGCTCTGAGAGGCTTCCGGCACAGCGAAATGCCCGGCCCCCGTTGATTCCGGGGGCGGGCATTCACGTACGTACACCCACTGGGTGGTTACTTCTTGCGGCCGCGCTTCTCGCGCACCCGCACCGAGATGTGGATCGGCGTGCCCTCGAAGCCGAACTCCTCGCGCAGGCGGCGCTCCAGGAAGCGGCGGTAGCCCGCCTCGATGAAGCCCGAGGCGAAGAAGACGAAGCGCGGCGGCTTCGTGCCCGCCTGGGTGCCGAAGAGGATGCGGGGCTGCTTGCCGCCGCGGACCGGGTGCGGGTGGGAGGCGACGATCTCGCCGAGGAACGCGTTGAGGCGGCCGGTCGGCACGCGCGTCTCCCAGCCCGCGAGGGCCGTCTCGATCGCCGGGACGAGCTTCTCCATGTGCCGGCCGGTGGCCGCGGAGACGTTCACCCGCGGCGCCCAGGCGACCTGGGCCAGCTCGGTCTCGATCTCCCGCTCCAGGTAGTAGCGGCGCTCCTCGTCGAGGGTGTCCCACTTGTTGTACGCCACCACGATCGCGCGGCCCGCCTCGACGGCCATCGTCACGATGCGCTGGTCCTGGACCGAGATGGTCTCGGAGGCGTCGATGAGGATCACCGCGACCTCCGCCTTCTCCACGGCGGCGGCGGTGCGCAGCGAGGCGTAGTAGTCGGCGCCCTGCTGGAGGTGGACGCGCTTGCGGATGCCCGCCGTGTCGACGAACTTCCAGACGACGCCGCCCAGCTCGATCAGCTCGTCGACCGGGTCACGGGTGGTGCCCGCCATTTCGTTGACGACCACGCGGTCCTCGTTCGCCACCTTGTTGAGCAGCGAGGACTTGCCGACGTTCGGGCGGCCGATGAGCGCGATGCGGCGGGGGCCGCCGATGGCCGTGCCGAAGGTCTGCTCGGGCGCCTCGGGCAGCGCCTCCAGGACGGCGTCCAGCATGTCGCCGGTGCCGGCGGCCGTGCAGCGCGGAGACGGGGTGCGGCTCGCCGAGGCCGAGGGCCCACAGGGCGGTGGCGTCGGCCTCGCCGGAGGGGCCGTCGACCTTGTTGGCGCACAGGACGACGGGCTTGCCGGCCTGCGCAGCAGGCGCACGACGGCCTCGTCGGTGTCGGTGGCGCCGACGGTGGCGTCCACGACGAAGACGACGGCGTCCGCGGCCTCGATGGCGTCTCCGCCTGGGCGGCGACGGAGGCGTCGATGCCGAGCACGTCCTGCTCCCAGCCGCCGGTGTCGACGAGCTTGAAGCGGCGGCCCGACCACTCGGCCTCATAGGTGACGCGGTCGCGGGTCACGCCGGGGCGGTCCTCCACGACGGCCTCGCGGCGGCCGATGATGCGGTTCACCAGTGTCGACTTGCCGACATTGGGGCGGCCGATGACGGCGAGGACGGGCAGCGGGCCGTGGCCCGCCTCCTCGATGGCGCCCTCGACGTCCTCGACGTCGAAGCCCTCCTCGGCGGCGAGCTCCATGAACTGCGCGTACTCGGCGTCGCCGAGCGCCCCGTGGTCGTGGTCGGCGAAGCCGTCGCCCTCGGGCTGGATCTGGTCGCTCATGAAGTCCGTACCTCGTCGTTCATCGTGGTGATCGGTGCAGCGGCCCGTACGTCGGACCGGGGCACTACTTGATAAGTCTCGCTCAGCGCCCGGTCAGGCGCCTGGCGTTTTCCAGGTGGGCGGAGAGCCGCTCCTGGATGCGCACGGTGGCTTCGTCCAGCGCCTTGCGCGTACGCCGTCCGCTGCCGTCGCCCGCTTCGAAGGGGTCTCCGAAGACGACGTCGACCCGGCTGCGCAGCGGGGGCAGCTGCTTTATCAACCGTCCGCGCTTCTCGGTGCTTCCCAGCACCGCGACCGGGACGATCGGGGCGCCGGAGCGGACGGCGAAGTACGCGAGTCCGGCGCGCAGCGAGGCGAAGTCGCCCTCGCCACGGGTGCCCTCCGGGAAGATCCCGAGGCAGCCGCCCTGCTCCAGGACGCCGAGGGCGCGGGTGATGGCGGTCCGGTCGGCGATCGAGCGGTCCACCTTCACCTGGCCGATGGCGTCCAGGAAGGTGCCGAGCGGGCCGATGAACGCTTCCTTCTTGATCAGGAAGTGCGTCGGCCGGGGCGCGACGCCCATGACCATCGGGCCGTCCACGTTGTGCGCGTGGTTGACGGCCAGGATCACGGGGCCGCGGGCCGGGACCCGCCAGGAGCCCAGCACGCGGGGCTTGAACAGGCCGTACATGAGGCCGACGCCGATACGGCGGCCGACCTCCGCGCCCCGCTCCGAAGCACCTTGGGTCACTTCGCGGCCCGCTTCTCCCCGACGAGGGTGACGACGCACTCGATGACCTGCTGGAGCGTGAGCTCGGTGGTGTCGACCTCGACGGCGTCATCGGCCTTGGCCAGCGGGGACGTCTTGCGGCTGGAGTCGGCCGCGTCCCGCTTGATCAGGGCTTCCTGGGTCGCCTTGACGTCGGCGCCCTTCAGCTCACCGGAGCGGCGGGCGGCGCGCGCCTCGGGCGAGGCGGTGAGGAAGATCTTCAGGTCGGCGTCGGGCAGCACGGTCGTACCGATGTCGCGGCCCTCGACGACGATGCCCTTCTCGGCCGAGCGGGCGATGGCGCGCTGCAGCTCCGTGATGCGGGCGCGCACCTCGGGGACGGCGCTGACGGCGCTGACCTTGGAGGTGACCTCGGTGGTGCGGATCGGCCCGGCGACATCCGTGCCGTCGACCGTGATGGTCGGGGCGGCCGGGTCTATGCCGGAGACGATCTCGGGCTTGCCCGCCACGGCGGCGATCGCACTGGGGTCAGTGAGGTCGATGCCGTTGTGCACCATCCACCAGGTGATCGCGCGGTACTGGGCGCCGGTGTCCAGGTAGCTGAGGCCGAGCTGGGCGGCGACGGCCTTGGAGGTGCTCGACTTGCCCGTGCCGGAGGGCCCGTCGATGGCGACGATCACTGCTGCCGGGGCGGCGGTTGCTGCGGTTTCCACGGGGGGCGGGCACCTTTCGCGGTACGCGGGGTGGGGTGGCGGGGCGCGAACACGCCCCGCACAAGGTTACTGGCTCGCGCACCCGGCCCCGACAGCCCCTTCCCCGGGCCCCCGGCGGGGCACCTACTGCCGGATCGACCAGCCCCGCTCCCGCAGCGCCGCGCTGAGCACGGGCGCGGCCTTCGGCTCGACCATGAGCTGCACCAGGCCCGCCTGCTGGCCGGTCGCGTGTTCGATGCGGACGTCCTCGATGTTGACGCCCGCGCGGTCCGCGTCGCCGAAGATGCGGGCGAGCTGGCCGGGCTGGTCGTTGATGAGCACCGCGACGATCTCGTACGCCGCCGGGGCCGAGCCGTGCTTGCCGGGCACCCGGGTCTGGCCCGCGTTGCCGCGCCGCAGCATGCTCGCGACGCCCGCGCGCCCTCGGTCCGCTTCTCCTCGTCGGCGGACTGGAGGGCGCGCAGCGCCGTGACGGTCTCGTCGAGGTCGTCCGCGACCTGGGCCAGCAGGTCGGCGACGGGCCCGGGGTTGGCGGAGAGGATGTCGATCCACATCCGGGGGTCGGAGGCGGCGATGCGGGTGACATCGCGGATGCCCTGGCCGCACAGGCGCACCGCCGTCTCCTCGGCGTGCTCCAGGCGGGCCGCGACCATGCTGGAGACCAGGTGCGGCATGTGGGAGACGAGGGCGACGGCGCGGTCGTGGGCGTCGGCGTCCATGACGACCGGCACGGCACGGCAGAGCGCGACCAGCTCCAGGGCGAGGTTGAGCACCTCGGTGTCGGTGTCGCGGGTCGGGGTGAGCACCCAGGGCCGTCCCTCGAAGAGGTCGGCGGTGGCGGCGAGTGGGCCGCTGCGCTCCCGGCCGGACATGGGGTGCGTACCGATGTAGGGGGTGAGGTCCAGGCCGAGCGCCTCCAGCTCGCGGTGCGGGCCGCCCTTGACGCTCGCGACGTCGAGGTAGGCGCGGGCGGCCCCGCGGCGCATGACGTCGGCGAGGGTGGCGGCGACGTGCGCGGGCGGCACGCGACGACACACAGGTCGACGGGTCCCTCCGGGGCCTCGTCGGTGCCGGCGCCGAGCGCGGCGGCGGTGCGGCCTGCGCCGGGTCGTGGTCGGCGAGGTGGACGGTGACGCCGCGGGAGGCGAGGGCCAGGGCGGCGGAGGTGCCGATCAGGCCGGTGCCGATGACGAGGGCGGTTCTCACTGGGCGATGTCCTTGCGGAGTGCGGCGGCGGCGCCGAGGTAGACGTGTGCGATCTCGGAGCGGGTGCGGTCGGTCTCTATGTGGGCGAGGACGCGGACGACGCGGGGCATGGCGCCCTCGATGTCGAGTTCCTGGGCGCAGATCAGCGGTACGTCGGCGAGGCCGATGCCGCGCGCGGCCGCGGCGGGGTAGTCGCTGTGCAGGTCGGGCGTGGCCGTGAACCAGATGCTGATCAGGTCCTCGTCCGTCAGTCCGTTCCGCTCCAGGATGGCGGTGAGCAGCGCCCTGACCTGCTCTCCCATGTGCCCGGCCTCGTCCCGCTCCAGTTGGACGGCGCCCCGGACCGCTCGTACCGCCACAGTGCTGCTCCTCGCTCGCGTACGTCTGACTGCTGTACGGCAAGCGTAGCCAGCGCCCGGGGCGGGAGCGCGCGGCGCCCGTCTGCCGAGACGGCGGGCTCAGGCGTCCCAGAGCGTCCCGAACCCGAGCAGTTCGTCCCGGTGCTCGACCCGCTCGACCCACGCGGCGGGCCACGCGTCGGCGCCGAGGTGGGCGCCGGCGAAGGCCCCCGCCAGGCAGGCGATGGAGTCCGAGTCGCCGGAGGTGCAGGCCGCCCTGCGCAGCGCGGAGACCGGCTCGTCGACGACATCAGGAAGCAGAGCAGGCCGGTGGCGAGCGCCTGTTCGGCGATCCAGCCCTCCCCCGTGGCCAGGCAGGGGTCGGTCTCGGGGTTGGCGTGCCGCAGCGCGCCCGCCAGCCGCTCCAGGACGGCCAGGCACTCGTCCCAGCCGTGGGCGATGAACCGCTCCGGCGAGGAGGCCCGGGCGCGGGTCCACAGGTCGCCGAGCCATGCCTCCCGGTAGCGGGTGCGGTTCTCCAGCCGGCGTACGACCGCAGGAGGCCGACCAGGCCCATGGGTTCCGCGCCGCGGGCCAGCAGCCGCACCGCGTACGCCGTGAGGTCGCTCGCGGCGAGCGCGGTGGTGTGGCCGTGGGTGAGCGCGGACTGCAGCTGGGCGGCGCCGGCCCGCACGTCGTCGTCGATGCCCGGCAGCAGCCCGAGCGGCGCGACCCGCATGTTGGCGCCGCAGCCCTTGGAGTGCACCTGACCGGCCTCCTCCCACGGCTTGCCCGTCTTGAGGAGGTAGCACGCCTTCATGCAGGTGTTGCCGGGCGCGCGGTTGTTCTCCGGCGACTGGTACCAGTCCACGAACTCCTCGCGCAGGGGCCGCTCCAGCCGCTTCGGCCCGAGCGCTCCGCGACCCGTGGCGGTGCGCAGGGCCCGGCTCAGCGCCAGCGTCATCTGCGTGTCGTCCGTGATGTGGGCGGGGCTCGGCAGCTCCATCTCCCGCCAGGGACCGCATGTGGCGAGGATCGACGGCACGTCGTCGAACTCGGTGGGGTAACCCAGCGCGTCCCCCAGGGCGAGGCCCAGCAGGGAACCGGTGGCGGCGCGTTTCATGCGGACCGTCCTTCCGAGGCGGGCCGCAGCAGCGGCGGGTGGAGGGCGGTGGCGGTGCCCGCGCGGAAGAGCGCCGCGGGCTTTCCCCGGCCGCCGGTGAGCCGGGCGGCGCCGGGGATGGCCTCGACGAGCCCCGGGGTGCCGACGACCTTGCGCCGGAAGTTGGCGGGGTCCAGCTCGGCGCCCCACACCGCCTCGTAGACCCCCCGCAGCTCGCCGAGGGTGAACTCGGGGGCACAGAAGGCCGTGGCGAGGCTGGTGTACTCCAGCTTGGCGCCGATCCGGTGGTGGGCGTCGGCGAGGATGCGGTCGTGGTCGAAGGCGAGCGGACGGTGGGCCCCCGGGCCGTACGGCAGCCAGGCGGCGCGGGCCGCGTCACCTCCCCCGCGCGCCTCCGGCGGGTCGCGACGAGCGCGGCGAACGCGACGGAGACGACCCGCATGCGCGGATCGCGGTCCGGCTCACTGTAGGTGCGCACCTGTTCCAGGTGGAGCCCGGTGACGTCCGCGAGGCCGGTCTCCTCGGCCAGCTCGCGCTGCGCCGCGCTCTCGGCGGACTCGTCGGGCAGCACGAACCCGCCGGGCAGTGCCCAGCGGCCCGCGTACGGCTCCTGGCCGCGCTCGACGAGCAGCACGCGCAGCGCGCCGTCGCGGATGGTGAACACCGCGAGGTCGACGGTGACGGCGAACGGTTCGTAGGCGTGCTTGTCGTAGGCGTGCTTGTCAGAACCCTGCATGCACGACCACCCCCCTCTCTTTATGGTCGTGATGACTATAAAGAGAGGGGGGTGGTACTGGCAACCCGGGTGTCTACAGGTCGACTTCCTTCATCAGCATGCCGACCTCCGTGTTCGACAGACGCCGCAGCCAGCCGGATTTCTGGTCGCCCAGGGTGATCGGCCCGAAGGCCACCCGCACCAGCTTGTCGACGGGGAAGCCCGCCTCGGCGAGCATGCGCCGCACGATGTGCTTGCGGCCCTCGTGGAGGGTGACCTCGACGAGGTAGTTCTTGCCGGTCTGCTCGACGACGCGGAAGTGGTCCGCGCGGGCGTAGCCGTCCTCCAGCTGGATGCCGTCCTTGAGCTGCTTGCCCAGGTCACGCGGGATCGGGCCCACGATGTGCGCGAGGTAGACCTTCTTCACGCCGTACTTGGGGTGGGTCAGGCGGTGCGCCAGCTCGCCGTGGTTGGTGAGCAGGATGACGCCCTCGGTCTCGGTGTCGAGCCGCCCCACGTGGAAGAGCCGCGTCTCGCGGTTGGTCACGTAGTCGCCGAGGCACTGGCGGCCCTCGGTGTCCTCCATGGTGGAGACGACACCGGCGGGCTTGTTGAGCGAGAAGAACTGGTACGACTGCGTGGCCACCGTCAGGCCGTCGACCTTGATCTCGTCCTTCTCGGGGTCGACGCGCATGCCCTGCTCGACGACGATCTCGCCGTTCACCTCGACGCGGGCCTCGTCGACCAGCTCCTCACAGGCGCGGCGCGAGCCGTAGCCCGCGCGGGCCAGCACCTTCTGGAGCCGCTCGCCCTCCTGCTCGGCGCCGGGGAAGGTCTTGGGGAGGCTCACCTTGGGCTTGCCCGCGTACGCGCTCGCGGTTGCGCTCCTCCTGCCGGGCGTCGAACTCGCGGGACGTCGCGGTGCGCCGCGACGGCTGCCGCGGGCCCCGGTGCCCTGGGAGGTGCGGGGGCCGCCCTTGGCGCCGCCGCGCGCGGCCGCGCCACGGCCCTTCCGCGCTCCGGCCCCGAAGACCGCGTCGGAGCCGCCCACGTCGTAGCGGCGCTCCTCGGGACGCGGCTTGCTCGGCCGGCTCGGCCGGTCGTCGCGCCGGTCGTCACGCCGGTCGGCGGGCTTGCCGCCCTGGTTCGAGCCCTGCTTGGGGCCCTGCCGGTCGTCACGGCTGTTACCGGCACCCCGGTAATTGCCGCGGCCACCGCTGCTGCCACGGCCGCCGCTGTTGCCACCACGGCTCCCGCCGTTGTTTCCGCTGCTGTTCCTGCCGTTGCTGCTTCGCATCAAAGTTCCGTCTAGTCGGCTGTGTCCTGGGTGTACTCGTACCCCGGCGCATCGGGTGCGTCCGGGTCGAACGACGGAACGCCTTCCTGCGTCTCCGCCTCGATCGCGTCCGCCTCGGGGAGGAAGGGCGCCAGCTCCGGAAGTTCGTCCAGGCCGCGCAGGCCCATCCGCTCCAGAAAGTAGTTCGTCGTCCTGTACAGGATCGCACCTGTTTCGGGTTCCGCGCCCGCCTCCTCCACCAGACCCCTCTGGAGGAGGGTGCGCATCACGCCGTCGCAGTTCACGCCGCGCACCGCGGAGACCCGCGATCGGCTCACCGGCTGGCGGTACGCGACCACCGCGAGGGTCTCCAGGGCCGCCTGGGTGAGCCGGGCCTGCTGGCCGTCGAGCACGAAGCCCTCCACGGCCGCGGCGTACTCGGGGCGGGTGTAGAACCGCCAGCCGCCCGCGACCAGGCGCAGCTCGAAGCCGCGCTTCTGCACGGTGTATTCGTCGGCCAGCTCGCGCAGGGCGTCGGCGACCGCGCGCCGCGGCCGCTGGAGAACCTTGGCCAGGTGCTCCTCGGTGGCCGGCTCGTCGACGACCATCAGGACGGCCTCCAGCGCGGGCCGCAGCTCCAGCTCCGCGACGGCACCGGCAAGCTCTCCCACCGGGTTCTGCGTGTTCACGCCTTCTCCTCCACCGGCTCGGGGGCCCGGTCGAACTCGTCGGTCACGGTCGGCTCCTCGGCGCCGTCGCCACCGGTCCAGCGCACCATCAGCTCGCCCAGGGGATCGTCCTGCTCCAGGGCGACGGCCTTCTCGCGGTACAGCTCCAGCAGGGCCAGGAAGCGCGCGACGACGGTCAGGGTGTCCCCGGCGTCCGCCACGAGCACCTGGAAGCTGGCCTCCCCCTGCTCCCGCAGCCGGGCGATGACCAGCCCCGCCTGCTCCCGCACGGACACCAGCGGGGCATGGATGTGGTCGACGTACACCTGCGGCTTCGCGCGCGGCCGCATCGCCTTCACGGCGAGCTTGGCGAACCCTTCCGCGCCGATGCTGATGACGACTTCCGGCAGCAGCTCGGCATGGTGCGGTTCGAGCCCGACGGTACGCGGGTAGCGCCGGGCCTCCGCCTCCAGCCGCCCGCTGAAGATGTCCGCGATCTGCTTGTACGCGCGGTACTGGAGCAGCCGCGCGAAGAGCAGGTCCCGCGCTTCGAGCAGCGCGAGGTCGGCCTCGTCCTCGACCTCGGCGGCGGGCAGCAGCCGCGCCGCCTTCAGATCGAGCAGCGTGGCGGCGACGACGAGGAACTCGGTCGTCTGATCGAGGTCCCAGTCGGGTCCCATGGCCCGGATGTGCGCCATGAACTCATCGGTCACCTTGGACAGCGCGACCTCGGTGACGTCCAGCTTGTGCTTGGCGATGAGCTGGAGCAGCAGGTCGAAGGGCCCCTCGAAGTTCGCGAGCCGGACCGTGAACCGCCCGTCGCCGGGTTCGGCCGCGGGCTGGGGTTCGGCCGCGGGCTCGGGTTCGGCCGCGGGCTCGGGCTCAGCGGTGGGCTCGGGTTCGGGCCCGGGCTCGGCGGCAGGCTCCGCGGGTCCCGCCCCCGGCCCCCGCCCCAGGGCGCGCCTGCGGGCGGGCGGTGCGGGATCGTCGTTCAGGGGCATCGACGGGAACGCTACCCCTACCGCCCGGCGCAGCCGTCGTACGAGGATGCTCTGCGTCCCCCCGCGACTCCAGATCCGCGAGGACGACCGCGACGGCCTCCCGCACGATGCGCCCGCGGTCGACCGCGAGGCCGTGCTCGCCGCGCAGCACGAGCGCGCGCGTGTTCGAGGTCCATCAGCTCCTCGGCGGAGACGTACACGGTGATCTTCTCGTCGTGCCGCTCGCGTCCGCTGGGCCGCCGGTTGGCCGCCCGCGCCCGGCGCCGCGCCTGCGCGGTCGACGGGCCGCCGGACTTGCCGCCGCCCTGGGCGGCAGAACCTTCCTGCGCCGCCGCGGACGACGCTCCGCGCCGCCGCGCTCTTGTCCGCGTCACCGGCGGACCGGCTGCGGGACTCGCCGGAGCCCGACTCGGCGTCGTCGCGGCCGTGTTCGGCGGGCTCGCCGCCGTCGCCCTGCGCGCTGTCCTCGGCCGCGGCCGCCGTCTCGTCGCTCTCGCCCGCCGGGGCGGGCACCCGCGCCTCGCCGTTCGCCGGGCGCCGCGGGGACGACGACTGGAGAGCCATCCCCCCGGTCGTGCGGAACAGTTCGTCGGCCCCGGGCAGACTCACTCGGCGTGACACCGGGCGAGCACCTCCCTGGCGAGCTGACGGTAGGCGGCCGCGCCGACCGAGTTGGAGGCGTACGTCGTGATCGGCTCACCGGCGACCGTGGTCTCCGGGAAGCGGACCGTGCGTCCGATGACCGTGTGGTAGACGTGGTCGTCGAAGGCCTCGACCACGCGCGCGAGCACCTCACGGCTGTGCACCGTGCGGGAGTCGTACATCGTCGCGAGGATGCCGTCGAGCTCCAGCTCGGGGTTGAGCCGCTCCTGGACCTTCTCGATGGTCTCCGTCAGCAGGGCCACACCGCGCAGCGCGAAGAACTCGCACTCCAGCGGCACGATCACCTTGTGCGCCGCCGTCAGGGCGTTCACCGTGAGCAGGCCGAGCGAGGGCTGGCAGTCGATCACGATGTAGTCGTAGTCCTGCATCAGCGGCTTCAGCGCCCGCTGGAGCGTGGACTCGCGCGCGACCTCGCTCACCAGCTGCACTTCGGCGGCCGACAGGTCGATGTTGCTGGGCAGCAGGTCCATGTTGGGGACCGCCGTCTTCAGGAGCACCTCGTCGGCGGACATGCCGCGTTCCATGAGGAGGTTGTAGACCGTCAGGTCCAGCTCCATCGGGTTCACCCCGAGGCCCACCGAGAGGGCGCCCTGCGGGTCGAAGTCGACGAGCAGGACCCGGCGCCCGTACTCCGCGAGGGCCGCGCCCAGGTTGATGGTCGACGTCGTCTTGCCGACGCCGCCCTTCTGGTTGCACATCGCGATGATCTTCGCCGGACCGTGGTCGGTCAGCGGGCCCGGGATCGGGAAGTACGGCAGCGGGCGCCCCGTGGGGCCGATGCGCTCGCGGCGCTGACGGGCCGCGTCGGGCGCGAGCGTGGCCGCGTACTCCGGATCGGGCTCGTACTCGGCGTCGGGGTCGTAGAAGTGCCCCTGGGGCAGTTCCTCGTAGTCGGCGAGGTGGGTGTGGGTGTTATCGCCACTCCGGTCGCCGGCCATGGCGTTCACGTGATGGCCATCCATGCTCTGGGGTGCTGACTGTGTCGGCTGGGGGCTCTGCCGGGCTTCGAAGGTGCGGACAGCGACGGAGCCGACAGCCTCGAGCCCGACGGGTCCTTGGTCCCGCACAGACATTCCTGGTTGACCACCCCCGGGAGCAAATGTCGACTCATTCACAAGTCGTCTTACCTCCTTGGTGACCAGGAAATTTCTCGATAGGTCAGCGTGGCACCATGCCGACGGTTGGCGACTCTATGGCGTGTCACCACTCCGCAGCAACACAATCCGCCGGACCGGACCCGATGTGTCGGCAAAGGAACACCCCGATGTCAAGGGCATGCGGCATGTCCGCGGCGCGTTTTCGGGGTGGGCGAAACGGTTAAAGGGCTACGTTCAAGGCGAGTTGAGCGCGTCCACACCGATACGCATACGGCCGGACCCCTCTCAAGGTCCGGCGTGGGCGTGAGATTGACGACTTTCGTTGACGGATGGTGCCGAAAGTCGTCCCGGACCGACCGAAGTCGGTCACCAGGATTGACCGAAGTCAGTCGCCTGGGGTCAGCCGAGGAGCGACTCCAGCTCGACGTGGTCGAGACCGTGGGCCTCAGCGACCTCCTTGTAAACGACCTTGCCGTCATGGGTGTTGAGACCCAGGGCCAGCGCCGGGTCGCGGCGCAGGGCCTCGACCCAGCCGCGGTTGGCCAGCTCGACGATGTACGGCATCGTCGCGTTGGTCAGCGCGTAGGTGGAGGTGTTGGGCACCGCGCCGGGCATGTTGGCGACGCAGTAGAAGACCGAGTTGTGGACCGGGAAGGTCGGCTCGGCGTGCGTGGTCGGGTGCGAGTCCTCGAAGCAGCCGCCCTGGTCGATCGCGATGTCGACAAGAACACTTCCGGGCTTCATGCGCGAGACCAGCTCGTTGGTGACCAGCTTCGGGGCCTTGGCGCCCGGGATGAGGACGGCGCCGATGACGAGGTCGGCCTCCAGGCAGGCCTTCTCCAGCTCGAAGGCGTTGGAGACGACCGTCTGGATCTTCGTGCCGAAGATCTTGTCGGCTTCCTTGAGCTTGTTGATGTCCTTGTCGAGCAGGGTCACGTGGAAGCCCATGCCGATGGCGATCTGCGCGGCGTTCCAGCCGGAGACGCCACCGCCGATGACGACGGCCTTGCCCGCAGCCACACCCGGGACACCGCCCGGCAGGACGCCGCGGCCGCCGTTGGCGGCCATCAGCTGGTAGGCGCCGACCTGCGGGGCGAGGCGGCCCGCGACCTCGGACATCGGGGCGAGCAGCGGGAGCGCGCGGCCCGCGGTCTCGACGGTCTCGTACGCGATGGCGGTGGTGCCCGACTCCAGGAGCGCGTCCGTGCACTCCTTGGACGCGGCCAGGTGCAGGTAGGTGAAAAGGGTCTGGTCCTTGCGGAGGCGGTGGTACTCCTCCGCGATGGGCTCCTTGACCTTCAGGAGCAGGTCCGCGGCGGCCCAGACCTCATCGGCGGTGTCCAGGATCTGGGCACCGGCCGAGACGTACTCGTCGTCCGTGATCGAGGAGCCGACGCCGGCGTTCCGCTCGATGACGACCTGGTGGCCGTGGCGCACCAGCTCGTGCACACCGGCGGGGGTGATGGCCACCCGGAACTCGTTGTTCTTGACCTCGCGGGGGATGCCGACCTTCATCGTCGATCACGGTCCTTGGCTCAGGGGATTTTTCGGGCAATGCAACACAGACCGGTGCACACGACAGCGCAACGGGAGGCACCACGGATGTACGCGGCGGAGCCAGTCTAATGAAGGATTTCCTGCTGTCTAGCCTTCCAATACTTCAATCTTCTGCGGATGCACTGCGGATTTCGTAGGTGGAAGGTGGTACTCCACCGTTTGTTTCAAGCCTCATGGCCTCCTGGTGCTCTGCTCCCAGCATGCGCTCGGCGGCCCCCCGGTGCAGCCGGGCCGCCGTCGGGTCGCCGAGCCGTTCCAGGGTGTCCGCGAGGCGCAGCTGGAGCGCGGCCTGGAGGCGTACGTCCTTGGCGTGCCGCGCCCACTCGACGGCTTCCTGGCAGGTGCGCAGCGACTCCTCGGGCCGCCCCGCGTACTCCTGCACCCGCGCCATCTCGCTCAACGCCCTTGCCTGGGCGGCCACATCGCCGGCCTTGCGGTGGCCGGCGACCGCCGAGCTCCAGTTGCGCAGCGCCTCGCCGTAGCGGCCCGCGTAGGTGTGCACGACGCCGATGCGGCCGTACAGGCGGGCGGCGTCGGCGCGCTCCCCGCGGGCGAGGCGCTGGGCCAGGGCCCTGCCGTACCAGTCGGAGGCCCGGGACCAGTCCCCCAGCTCCTGATAGGCGCCGCCTACGGATTCCATCGCGCGCCCGGTGGCGTACGGATCGTCCGCCGCCCGTCCCGCGTCCAGCGCCGCCCGGTAGCGGGCCAGCGCCTCATGGGTGCGTCCCGTGCGCGCGTCCAGATCGGCGAGGTTCAGCAGCGCGGCGGCCTTCTCGCGGGGCAGGTTCCGGCGCTCGGCCACGTCCAGGACAAGGCGGTGGATGCCGTACAGCTCGGGGGCCGCGCCCTCGGGGCCGCGGTGCGCGACCAGGGCCCGGGTCAGGGCGGCCATCAGGCGCCGCGCGAGGGTGTCGAGGTCGCCGTCGGCCACCGCGAGCCGGGCGGCGGCGAGCAGCGCGGGCTGCCGGACGCGCAGCCACTCGGCGGCGTCGGCGCGGCTGGGGAAGCGCAGGGCGCGCGGCAGTCCCTCGTGCTTGTCGCGGTCACCCGAGGGGGCCGGTGCCGTCGGTCTCGGTGACCGCCCGGCAGGACTGGAGCAGCCGCACGGTCCGCTCCAGCATCCGGGCGCGGGCCAGCTGGATCTCGGCGGGGCGGTCCAGGGTCTCGGTGAGGTTCCTCAGCAGCGGCACCAGGCAGCCCGGCACCTCGTACTGCTGGATCGGGGAGTCCACGGGCCGGACCAGCCCGAGGGCGGCGAAGTCCCCGAGCGCGGCCTTGGCCCCGGAGACCGAGCAGCCCGCGAGCGCGGAGGCGGTGTGCGGGTCGACGTGTCCGGCCGGGGCGAGGGAGAGCAGGCGCAGTATCCGCGCGGAGGGTCCGGAGAGCGTGGCGTACGCCTGGCGGAAGACACGGGCGAGGGACGAGGTCTCCTCGGCCATGTCGTGCACCTGCTTGGCCAGGTCGGCGACGGCGGCCTTGGGCCGGGCGGAGAGCCAGCCCCCGGCGAGCATGAGCGAGGCCGGGTGCGCCTCGCACGCCTCGACCAGGGACTCCGCGGCACGCGGGTCCACCTTGATGCGTACGGGGCCGGCGGCGCGGGTGAGCAGCTCCACCGCGGCGCCTTGTCCAGGCCGCCGAGCGTGCACGGCCGCACGTCGGGGATGCCGGTGAGCGGGCCCCCGGAGACGGCGACGACCAGGCAGTCGGGGGTGTCCGGCAGGAGCGGGTCGACCTGCTCGGCGTCCACCGCGTCGTCCAGGAGCAGCAGGGCCCGGCGCTCCTTCAGGGCGTCCCTGAGCAGTTCGGACAGGACGTCCTCACCGGCGCCGGGCGGTGCGGGGACGGCCAGGGCGTCGAGCAGTTCGCGGGCGGTGCGTTCCGTGGGGACGCGCGCGCCGTCCGGCTCCGTGAGGCGGGCCCGCAGCAGGCCGTCGGGGTACTCCCCGGCGAGCTGCCGCGCGAGTTCCTCGGCGAGGGCGGTGCGGCCCGAGCCGGGGCGCCCGCGATGAGCAGGACGCGGGCGCGGGGCGCCTTGCGGCCGGACAGGGTGTCGAGCCCCGCCCGGTCGATGTCGGCGCGCAGTTCCTTCAACTCGCGTTGCCGACCGACGAATTGAGAGCTCGTCGACTCCGCGGCGGCGCGCCGGTGGGGGACGGCACCACGCCACCCGCCGCCGTACCGTCCGTGTCGACCGCCTGATCCGTCACGGGTCACTCCCGTCCGCGTGCGCACGAACCCGCCGGGACTTTGGGCGGGACGCTTTCAGAGCCTAGTTCAGGCCCTGCGGCGCTCCCGGTCGCGCGACGCCCGCAAGTCCCCCGATCGGATCAGCAGATCGTCATATCGGTGGGGCTGTTGGTGGGCCGTTGATGGGCCGTCGGTGGGGGCCGTCGGTGGACCCGCTCCCTCGGTCAGGACTCGAAGGGACGCGCCGGCCAGGGCGCCTCGGCCGGGCGCAGCGCGTCCACGCCCTCGCCGTTCAGCGCGGCGTACAGCGAGAGGACGCCCACGACCAGGCAGTTGTTGTGCAGCTCACCGGCGAGCACGCCGCGTACGAGTTCGTCGAGCGGGACGCGGGTCAGCTCCATGTCGGCCTCCTCCTCGAAGACCTCGAAGCGCTCGCCCTCGGCCTCGGCGAGGTCGCGGGCGAGGAAGATCCGCACGGCTTCGTCACAACCGCCGGGAGTGGTGTAGACGTCGGTGAGGACGCGCCAGTCCTCGGCCTTGACGTGCGCCTCTTCGTACAGCTCGCGCTGCGCGGCGTGCAACGGGTTCTCGCCGGGGACGTCGAGCAGACCGGCGGGGATCTCCCAGAGCTTCTGGCGGACGGGGTGGCGGTACTGGCGGATGACCAGGACGCGGCCCTCCCCGTCCAGCGCGAGGACGGCCACCGAGCCGGGGTGGACCTGGTAGTCGCGGTGGACGACGGACCCGTCGGGCATGACCACGTCGTCGGTGCGCACGAGGTCTTGTTGCCGACGAAAGGCGTCTCGGTCGCCGTGACCTGCCACTCCTCGGCGGTGTCCTTGATCGTCATGTCGCGCTGTCCTCCCACACGTGCAAACGAAAAAACCGGGGCACGCGCCCCAAAAGACGCGTACCCCGGCAACCGTATCGCCTGGTGTTACTTGGCCGGCTTGGTGGCCGCCTTGCGGGCGGCCTCCTGCCGCTCGACGGCCGCCTTCACCAGGCCCGCGAAGAGCGGGTGGGGGCGGGTCGGGCGGAGCGCAGCTCCGGGTGCGCCTGGGTGGCGACGAGGTAGGGGTGCACCTCGCGCGGGTACTCGACGTACTCGACGAGCTTGCCGTCCGGGGAGGTGCCGGAGAAGAGGATTCCGGCCTTCTTCTCCAGGTCGGCGCGGTAGGAGTTGTTCACCTCGTAGCGGTGGCGGTGGCGCTCCTCGACGTACTCCTTGCCGTCGTACACCTCGCGGGCGATGGAGCCCTCGGCGAGCTTGGCCGGGTACATGCCCAGGCGCATCGTGCCGCCCATGTCGCCCTCACCGGCGACGATGTCCAGCTGCTCGGCCATGGTGGAGATCACCGGGTGGGAGGTGGCGGCGTCGAACTCGGTGGAGTTGGCGTCGGGGATGTCCGCGAGGTTGCGGGCGGCCTCGATGACGATGCACTGGAGGCCGAGGCAGATGCCGAGCAGCGGCACCTTGTTCTCGCGGGCGTACTGGATGGCGCTGACCTTGCCGTCCACGCCGCGCTCGCCGAAGCCGCCGGGGATCAGGATCGCGTCGACGTCGCCGAGCTGCTTCTTGGCGCCCGCCGGGGTCTTGCAGTCGTCGGAGGTGACCCACTTGACCTTGACGCGGGCCTTGTTCGCGAAGCCGCCGGCGCGCATGGCCTCGGTCACGGACAGGTAGGCGTCGGGCAGGTCGATGTACTTGCCGACCAGCGCGACGGTGACCTCGTGCTTCGGGTTGTGCACGCGGTCCAGCAGGTCGTCCCACTGGGTCCAGTCGACGTCGCGGAAGGGCAGGTCGAGCTTGCGCACGACGTAGGCGTCGAGGCCCTCGGTGTGCAGGACCTTCGGGATGTCGTAGATCGACTTGGCGTCGATGGCGGCGACCACGGCGGCCTCGTCGACGTCGCACATCAGCGAGATCTTGCGCTTGATGGCGGTCGGCACGTCGCGGTCGGCGCGCAGCACGATCGCGTCGGGCTGGATGCCGATGTTGCGCAGGGCGGCGACCGAGTGCTGGGTCGGCTTGGTCTTCAGCTCGCCGGAGGGGCCGATGTAGGGCAGCAGCGAGATGTGCACCACGAAGACGTTGTCGCGGCCGACCTCGTGGCGGACCTGGCGGACGGTCTCCAGGAACGGCAGCGACTCGATGTCGCCGACCGTGCCGCCGACCTCGGTGATGACGACGTCGACGTCGTCGGTGGCCATGCGGCGGATGCGGTGCTTGATCTCGTTGGTGATGTGCGGGATGACCTGGACGGTGTCGCCGAGGTACTCGCCGCGCCGCTCCTTGGCGATCACCTGGGAGTAGACCTGGCCGGTGGTGACGTTCGCCGAGCCGTCGAGGTCGACGTCGAGGAAGCGCTCGTAGTGGCCGATGTCCAGGTCGGTCTCGGCGCCGTCGTTGGTGACGAACACCTCGCCGTGCTGGAAGGGGTTCATCGTGCCCGGGTCGACGTTCAGGTACGGGTCGAGCTTCTGCATCGTGACGCGCAGGCCACGCGCCTTGAGGAGCGCACCCAGGCTGGAGGCAGTCAATCCCTTGCCGAGGGAAGAGGCGACACCCCCGGTGACGAAGATGTGCTTGGTCGTCGTGGATTTCGGCTGCATGGCCAAGAGGGGGCTCCCGTGGTCGCGGTCTGGAGGTGCGTACCGGCGGCCTCGCCAGGGAATTCGGGGGAGGTGCCGTCGCTGCGGTTCGGGGGTTCTATGACCACCGGCTCACGGGCTACCAGGGTATCAGCGACGGGAGGAGCATGCTTCCGGCCACGCTCCGCTGTCAGGCGCGTACGCCGATGCCGTAGGAGACTCGGGTGTACGGGGAGCAGGACACCAGGGCATACACACCGCCCTCACAGGGAACACACGACACCGGCGGACTCTCACGCCCCTCCGAACCGCTCCGACCCACCAAGAGATCATGCGACACCCCCTCTCACCTGCCGCTCACCCGTTCGGCCGCGCCTCGTTGCCGGGAGGGGCGCGCGGATCACCGACGTGCGTCGTATCCTGCTCGGACACTCGCTGCCGAGCCCCATCCGGCACACGGCACCACCCCGCCTTGCACCCGGAACAAGCGCTCGGCAACGATCACTTGACCGCTGACAGTAAGTAAGCGCCCCGCGGGGCGAACGTGGCCGTTCGACTGGAGATGCACGTGGCCGGGCGCATCGAGGACTACGCACTCATCGGAGACATGCAGACCGCAGCCCTGGTCTGCCGGGACGGCACAGTCGACTGGCTGTGCCTTCCCCGCTTCGACTCCCACGCCGTTTTCGCCGGCCTGTTGGGCACCGAGGAGCACGGCTTCTGGCGCCTCGGGCCCGCGTACGCACCGGAGGAGGAGCCGCCCACGGCGGCTCGCCGCACCTATCGCGGCGACTCCCTGGTGCTGGAATCGGAGTGGGACACCCAGCGCGGCACCGTCCGCGTGATCGATTTCATGCCGCCGCGTGACACGGACGCACCCCAGCTGATCCGGATCGTGGAGGGCGTCAGCGGCCGGGTGCCGATGCGCTCGGCGCTGCGCATGCGGTTCAGCTACGGACGTGTGGTGCCCTGGGTCCACAAGGTCGACCACCGGACGGTGGCCGTCGCCGGACCCGACTCCGTGTGGCTGGACACCGACGCCGAGACGTACGGCAAGGACCTGACGACGTACTCCGACTTCACCATCGCGCCGGGTGAGCGGATCGCGTTCACCATCTCGTGGCAGCCCTCGCACAAGGGCCAGCCACCCTTGCCCGAGCCCGAGGCGTCGCTCACCGCCACGGAGGACTTCTGGCGCGACTGGGTCGACCACTGCACGTACCACGGCCCCTACCGCGAGGCCGTGATCCGTTCGCTGATCACTTTGAAGGCGCTCACGTACGCGCCGACCGGCGGCATCGTCGCCGCGCCCACGACCTCGCTGCCCGAGGACATCGGGGGCTCGCGGAACTGGGACTACCGCTTCACCTGGCTGCGGGACGCCGCGATCACCCTGTCGTCGCTGCTGCGCACCGGTTACCGCGAGGAGGCCCGCGCCTGGCGCGAGTGGCTGCTGCGCGCGGTGGCGGGCGACCCGGAGAACCTCCAGATCATGTACGGCATCGCGGGCGAGCGCGAGCTGGGCGAGACGGAGCTGGACTGGCTGCCCGGATACGAGGGCTCCCAGCCGGTCCGCGCGGGCAACGGCGCCGCCCACCAGCTCCAGCTCGACGTGTACGGCGAGGTCACCGAGGCGCTGCACCTGGCGCACATGACGGGCCTGGCCCGCAACGACTACGCCTCGCTGCTCCAGCTCAAGCTGATCCGCTACCTGGAGGACCACTGGGACGAGCCGGACGAGGGCATCTGGGAGGTGCGCGGCCCGCGCCGCCACTTCGTGCACTCCAAGGTGATGGCCTGGGTCGCCGTGGACCGCACCATCAAGCTCCTGGAGTCCGGGGACGCGGACGGCCCGCTGGAGAAGTGGCGCGAGCTGCGCGACGACATCCACCGGGACGTGTGTGAGAAGGGTTACGACCCCGAGCGCAACACCTTCACGCAGTCCTACGGCTCCAAGGAGCTGGATGCCTCGCTGCTGCTGATCCCGCAGATGGGCTTCCTGCCGCCCGACGACAAGCGCGTCATCGGCACCATCGAGGCGATCCAGCGGGAGCTGTCGACGCCGGACGGCTTCATCCTGCGCTATCCGACGGCCGGTGACGACGAGGGCGTGGACGGCCTGGAGGGCGACGAGGGCGCGTTCCTCGCCTGTTCGTTCTGGATGGCCGACGACCTGGCGATGATCGGCCGGGTCGACGAGGCCCGCAAGCTCTTCGAGAAGCTGCTCGCGCTCCGCAACGACCTCGGTCTGCTCGCCGAGGAGTGGGACTCCGCGGCGCAGCGCCAGGTCGGCAACTTCCCGCAGGCCTTCAGCCACGTGCCGCTGATCGACACGGCACTGCGGCTGACGGCTTCGGGGGCATACGGCGGTTAGCGGACCGCTTGGCTCGGGACGCGACGGGTTTCCCGTCGCCGTCCGTGCGTTCGCCGCGTCCTCCTGGACGACGCGGCCGATGATCTCGTAGCGCCGCGGGTGCCTGGCCCGCACATACAGGCCGAGGCCGAGGCCGCCGAAGAAGACGAGGCCGACGATCCAGGGGATGGCCTTGAACAGCAGCGAGCCGGCCGCCGAGCCCGCCGCGGTGTCCATGTTGAGCACCAGCAGGACGACGACGGCGATCATGCCGAGGCCGCCGAGCAGCGGCGCGAGCAGCGTCTTGAACCAGTGCCGGTCCTCGGGGTGGTTGCGCCGGAAGTAGCCGATCACGGCGAAGGAGCACAGCGTCTGCACGATGAGGATCGCCATCGTGCCGAGGATCGCGAGCAGCGTGTAGAGGTGGATGTACGGGTCCTGTCCGGTCAGCCAGAAAGCGGCCACCAGGGCGACGGCGATGACGGACTGGACGTACGAGGCGATGTACGGCGAGCCGTGGGCCGGGTGGGTGCGGCCGAGGGCGGGGTGCAGGAACCCTTCGCGGCCGATCGCGTACAGATAGCGCGCCGCGCACTGGTGGAAGGCCATCCCGCAGGCGAACGAGCCGGTGATCAGCAGCCACTGGAAGGTGTCGACGGCCCAGGCGCCGATGAAGCTGTGCGCCGGATCGAAGAAGAGGTCAAGGGGACCGGCCGACCGGGAGACCTCCACCGAGCCGCTCAGGCCGTTCCCGGCGATCGTCATCCAGGAGACGTAGATGTAGAAGAGGCCGACGCCGACGACCGAGACGAGGGTCGCGCGCGGGATGACGCGCTTGGGGTCGCGGGACTCCTCGCCGTACATCGCCGTCGACTCGAAGCCGACCCACGACCAGAAGGCGAAGAACAGGCCGAGCCCGGCGGAGGTGCCGGTGAAGGCGTTCTTCGGGTCGAGGGGCTCGACGGGTATGCCGTCGGGGCCGCCGCCGTGGAGCAGGACGGCGGTGGCGACCGCGAAGAGGACGGCGATCTCCGCGACGAGCATCACACCGAGGGCCTTCGCCGTGAGGTTGATGTCGAAGTGCGCGAGGACGGCCGTGACGGCGAGCATCGCGGCCGCGTAGACGATCCACGGCAGGTCGACGCCGAGCTGGTCCGCGACGGTCGTCTGCGCGAAGTACGAGAAGACGCCGACGATCGACGCCTCGAAGACGATGTACGCGAGGACGGCGAGCATCCCCGAGGCCATGCCCGCGATGCGGCCGAGGCCGTGCGAGATGTAGCCGTAGAAGGCGCCGGCGGCGGTGATCCGCTTGGCCATGGCGACGTACCCGACGGAGAAGACCGTCAGGACGAGCGTGGCGAAGAGGTAGCCGGCGGGGGCGCCGGTGCCGTTGCCCGCGCCGACGGCGATCGGGAGGTTGCCGGTCATGGCGGTGATGGGCGCGGCGGTGGCGACCGCCATGAAGACGACGCCGACGACGCCGACGGAGTTCGCCTTCAGGCGGTGGACCTCGGGGGTTCTCGGTTGCTCTGGCATGGCGGGCACCCTGCCGTGGCGTGACGTACGCCACAAGCGACAAGGGGTCGCGCAATGTCCGGGCGGAAGCGACGAGTTGTCGCCCCGCGAGGGCCCGCGGGCGGCCGCTGTGACCGGTCGGAGATGTTCCGGTGACGTGCGCCCCGGTAGCGTCGCGCCATGGACAGTCAGGGCACTCAGGGCGGCATCACCGTGCAGCGCGCGCTGGAACTTCCGGGGCTGCGCGGCGGGCTCCCCGAGGTCGTCGCGGGCGCGGACCGGCTCCAGCGGACGGTGCGGTGGGTGCACGCGGGCGAGGTGCCGAACATCGCCTCGCTGCTCAAGGGCGGCGAGCTGCTGCACACCACGGGGGCTCGGGCTCGGGGGCGCGCCCGGCCGAGCAGCGGGCCTTTCTGCGCAAGCTCGCCGACCGGGGCATCGCCGCGCCTCGTCGTCGAGCTGGGGCCGCGCTTCGCCCGGCTGCCCGCGGCGATCGTGGAGACGGCGCGGGCGGCCGGTCTGCCGCTGGTGCAGCTGCACCGCGAGGTGCCGTTCGTGACGGTGACCGAAGAGGTTCACACGGAGATCGTCAACGGCCATTACGCGCTGCTCCAGCGGGCCGAGGAGGTGCACGGGCGGTGCACGCAGGCGCTGCTCGGCGGGGGCGGTGTCCCCCAAGTCCTCGCCGTTCTCGCGGAGTTCAGCGGCAACCCGGTGTTCCTGGAGACGGCGGACGGGCAGCTGCTGTACGCCGCCGGGGCGGGCACGGAGTGCGCGGACCCGCTTCAGGTGTGGGAGGGGCTGCGGGGGCGTTCCGTCGACCGGGACGGGCCGCCGGCGAGCGCCGTCATCGTCGATGTGCCGGGCGGCGGGCCGGGGCCCGGCTCGGTGCGGGCGGTCGTGCTGCTCGCCGTGGAGTCGGCGCCGCTGCCGGTGCACCGTATCGCGGCGGAGCGGGCGGCGAGCAGCCTCGCGGTGGTGCTGATGCAGGCCCGCCAGGAGGAGGAGCTGGCGGCGCGCGGCCGGGGCGACTTCCTGACCGATCTCGCGGAGGGGCGCATCGCGGCCGACGACGCCCCGGCGCAGGCCCGCGTCCTCGGCTTCAGGCCCGGCCCGGCCGGGAGTCCGCTGCTGCCGGTGGTGATCGGCTCGCGGACGGGCTGCCGACCGGGGGCGGCTGGGCGGTGCTGGCGCGGGCGGTCGCGGAGGAGCTGGCGTCGGTGGGCGTGCCGGTGCTACTGGGCGTACGTCCCGTCGAGGGCCGCGTGCCGCTGCTGCTGGGCCTGCGGTCGGAGTCGGAGCGGACGGCGGTGGCCGACCGGGTCGCCGCCGCGCTGCGGGCCGGGGTCGAGCGGGCCGGGATGCAGCGGCCCGGGGCGCAGCCGCCGGTCGTGGTGGTCGGTGTGGCGGCGGCTGGGCGGCGGCGTCGGCGGGCCTGCGGCACGCGGCGGAGACGGCGGCGGCCGCGCAGGGTCTGAGCGACCGCCCCTGGTACGACGCGCGGCGCCTGGACATCGACCTGCTGCTGTGGCGGCTGCACCGCCATGACGAGGACGGGGTCCTCGCGGCGTTCGTGGACCGGCGATCGGGCCGCTGCGCGCGCATGACGAGCGTTCGAAGCCGCCGCTGCTGCCGACCCTCCAGACGTACTTGGCGCACGCGGGCCGCAAGGCGGAGAC
Source organism: Streptomyces huasconensis (assembly GCA_004010275.1). Taxonomy (GTDB): domain Bacteria; phylum Actinomycetota; class Actinomycetes; order Streptomycetales; family Streptomycetaceae; genus Streptomyces; species Streptomyces huasconensis. The sequence continues at coordinate 11,740 of RBWT01000073.1, read as the reverse complement.
GGCGCGCGAGCTGCATCTGAACCGGCAGACGCTGTACAACCGCCTCGCCCGCATCAGCGAGTTGCTCGGCACGGACCTCGACGACCCGCAGACGGTCCTCGCGCTGAGCCTGGCGCTGCGGGCGCGCAGGCATGTGACGTAGGGCTCTGTCAGCTGTAGGTCTCTGTCAGCTGAGGAACTCTGTCAGCTGAGGGTTTCTGGCAGCTAAAGGTCTCTGTCAGCTGTAGGGAACCGGCTGGGTCAACTCGTCGTACACGCTGAGGACTTGGGTGACCGTGTCGTCCTCGGAGGGCCAGGTGGCGGCCTGGGCCGTGCCTCTGTCCCTCAGCTCCGCCCTTCGGGCCGGGTCGGCGAGCAGGCGTACGACGGCGGTGGCGAGGGCCTGGGCGTCGCCGTGCGGGACGAGTTCGGCGGCGTCGCCGACCAGGTCGGGCACGCCGCCGACCGCGGCGGCGACGAGCGCCACGCGCGCGTGCGGGCGCCTCCTGGGCGAGGAGCGGGCGGGGTTCGGCGCTGCTGGGCAGCACCACGAGGTCGGCGGCGGCGAGGAGCTCGGGGATGTCGTCGCGGCGGCCGACCAGCCGGACGGGGAGCTGCTCGGCTGTCGACGCGGCGCTGGAGGGCGGCCCGCTGCGGGCCCTCCCCCGCGACGACCAGGAGCGGCAGCGGGTCCAGGTGCCGCCACGCGCGCGTGGCGTCCATGAGGACGTCGTGGCCACGGCCCTGTTCGAGGGCGCCGACGGCGAGGACCAAGGGGCGGTCCACCGCGCCCAGTTCGGCGCGGGCCTTGTGGTGGAGCCGGTCCGGTTCCTCCTCGGCGGCTTCGGCGAGGCGGCCGCGGCGGGGCGCGGGCATCGCGACCGCCGCGAGGCGGGCGTCCCTCGCGCCCCTGCGGCGGGCCCGGTCGACGAGGTCGGACGAGGCGCCGAGGACCACGGCGGCGGCCTTGGCCAGCGCCGTTCCAGCAGCCGCAGGAGGTGGGCGCGGGCGCGTCCGCGTGCGCGCGGTCGTGCCAGGTGACGACGAGCGGCGTGGGACGGCCGGCCAGGGCGAGGACGGCGCGGAGGGCGGCGTGCAGCCCGTGCGCGTGCACGAGGTCGGCGTCGGCACAGGCCACGCGGAGGGCGGCGACAGAGGCCGGGTCGCCGCCGCGGGGCACGTGGACGTGGCGGGCGCGCGCCGGTGAAGTCGTAGGCGACGGGCGGCCTCGTCGGGGGCGCACACGGTGACCCGCACACCCCGGGCGGTGAGCCCCGCGGCCAGCGACCTGACGTGGGCGCAGCTGCCCGCGCCGGTGCCGCCGAGTACCTGAACGGTGTGCAGCGGCGTCTGTCCGTGCGGTGGCTGTCCGTGCGGCGAGTGGCTGCTCACGTGGCTCACGCGGCCGGGGCTCCTGAGTCTGCGGCGGGCGGTTCCGCCAAGGATGCCAGCCGGGGTGCCGTTCCGGCACCGCGGAAAGGTCACTTCCGCGTGGGGTCGGGCAACTCTCCGGGCGCGATCACCCACACGGGTGAGGTGTAGGCGCCCCTGACGGGCGCGGCCGAGGGTGCGTTAACCGTCCCCCCGAGCGGTAGCGAGAAGCTCCTCCGCGTGGGCCCGCGCCGTCTCCGAGTCCTCCTGGCCCGCCAGCATCCGCGACAGCTCCCGTACCCGGTCCTCGCCCTCCAGGACCTGCACCCCGGAGCGCGTCACCATGCCGTCGTTCGTCTTCTCGACCAGCAGCTGCCGGTCGGCGAACGCCGCGACCTGCGGCAGGTGCGTGACGACCACGACCTGCGCCGACTTCGCCAGCCGCGCGAGCCGCCTGCCGATCTCGACCGCCGCCTTGCCGCCGACGCCCTCGTCGACCTCGTCGAAGAGGTACGTCGGCACCGGGTCCGTGCCCGCGAAGACCACCTCGACGGCGAGCATCACGCGCGACAGCTCACCACCGGAGGCACCCTTGGCGATGGGCCGGGGCGGTGCGCCCGGGTGCGGGGCGAGGAGGAGTTCCACCTCGTCGACGCCCGCGGGGCCGTACACGACCGTGCGGCCGTCGACCACCACCCCGTCGGCCCCCTCCGGAACCTCCGTGCTGCTGATGGCGATCGACACGCGCGCGTGGGGCATCGCCAGCGACGCCAGCTCCTCGGTGACGGCCGCCGCGAACCGCGAGGCGGCCTCCTGCCGCGCGTCGGTCAACGCCTGCGCGAGCCCCGCGAGTGCGGCCCGCAGCGCGTCCCGCTCGGCGACCAGCTCGTCCAGCCGGTCGTCGTCGCCCTCCAGCTCGGTCAGGCGCGCGGCGCCCTCCTCGGCCCAGGCGAGCACCGCGTCGATGTCGGCGCCGTACTTCCGGGTGAGCTGGTTCAGCGCGGCCCGGCGCTCCTCCACCGCGGCGAGCCGCAGCGGGTCGGCGTCGAGGTCATCGGCGTACCCGGCGAGTTCCCCGGCCACGTCGGCCAGCAGGATGCCGATCTCACCGAGGCGGTCGGCCAGGGCGGACAGGGCGGGATCGTGCGCGCGCACGCTCTCCAGGGCCCTGGAGGCGCCCGCCACGAGCGTCGAGGCGTCGACGACCTCCGGGTCCTCCGGGTTGCCCGCGAGCGCGGCGTGCGCGGACGTGGCGGCGGAGGCGAGGGCCTCCGCGTGGCCGAGCCGCTCCGCCTCGGTCGGCGAGTTCGACGTCCTCGCCCGCGCGCGGTTCGACGGCCCCGATCTCATCCAGGCCAAAACGCAGCAGGTCGGCTTCCTGGGCCCGCTCCCGCGCGCGAGTGGTGATCTCCTCGACCTCGGCGGTGACAGCCCGGAGCCTGCGGTAGGCGGCCGTGTACTTGGCGAGCGGCACGGCGACCGCGTCGCCCGCGTACCGGTCGAGGGCGGCGCGCTGCCTGGCGGGCTTCAGCAGACCCTGCTGGTCGGTCTGGCCGTGCACGGCGACCAGGTCGTCGGCGAGTTCGGAGAGCAGGCCCACCGGGACCGACCGTCCCCCGAGGTGCGCCCGGGACCGCCCTTCCGCCGAGACGGTACGGCTGACGAGCAGCGCCCCGTCGTCCAGCTCGGCCCCTGCCTCCTCCGCGCGCACGGCCGCCGAGGAGTCGGCGGGCACAGTGATCCGGCCCTCCACCACCGCCGACTTCGCGCCGATCCGCACCAGGGCGGGGTCCGCGCGCCCGCCGAGCAGCAGGCCAAGGCTCGTGACCACCATCGTCTTGCCCGCTCCGGTCTCACCCGTCACGGCGGTGAACCCTGGCGACAGCTCGACGACCGCGTCGTCGATGACTCCGAGCGACCGTATCCGCATCTCCTCCAACACGGACACGACCTTACGAGGTCGCGGGCCCGCCGTGCGACGGGCCCTGCGCTCGTTCGGTGAAGGCCCAGGTGACGGCAGCGCGTCTTTGCCCACTGTCACTCGCGGGAGTGGGCCCCGCGAAGCCACGCCGCGGCGCATCACGAGGGGGGTGGGGTTACCCCCCGCATGATCCACCGGCTCACCGCATGGTCCCCGTCCCGCCCCCGGCACGACCATGATCCACATGGCAACAGGACTGGCAATGGCGGCGCTGCGCGCGCACCGCCCGGCATTCGTGGGCACCGCGGTGGCCGCGCTCTTCGCGGCGACCGTGGTGAGCGCGTCGACGATGATGCTCACCACGACGAGCACGGACGGCACGACCGGACTCTCCGCGCGAGCACGGCGGCAGATCACGGAGAACGGCGTCGGCGACATGGCGCTCGTCCTGTTGATCGGTTCTGTCTACATGTCGATTTTCGTGGTCGTCTCGACCATGGGCACCGCCGTCGCGCAGCAACACCGCGAGCTGGCGATGGTGCGTTCGATCGGCGCCAGGCCCCGCCAGGTGCGCCGCGCGGTGGCCGTCCAGGCCCTCGCGGCCTCCGTCCCCGCCTCCCTCGCCGGCTTCCTGCTCGGCGGCCTGGGCGCCCGCTGGTGGCACGCGGGCATGGTCTCCCACGGGCTGCTGCCCGCCGAGGCCACGTTCCGCTTCAGCTGGCTCGCGCTGCCCGTGTGCGTCGGCGTGGCCGTGGTGACGACGACGCTCGTGGCCCTGCTCTCGGCGCTGCGCTTCTCCCTGCTGCGTCCGGCCCGCGCGCTCTCCGAGGCGGCGACCAGGCGGCGCGGTCTCGGCCTGCTGCGGGCGCCGCTCGGGGTGCTCGCGGTCGCGGGGGCCTGCGCCGTCTCCGTACTCCTGTCGCGGCAGCCCGCGGCCGAGGCGAGCGAGGGAGCCTTCCTCGTCCTCATCCTCTTCTGCGTGGGCGCCGGTCTCCTCCGCCGCGCATCGTCGGCCCGGCGGCCTGGCTGGTCTCGGCGCCGGCCGGCCGGTTCGGGCGAGCGCGCGCCTGGCGATGCTCAACGTCCGCTCGCAGCCCCGCCGCTTCTCCGCCGCGGTCGTGCCCCTCGTCCTCGTCGTCGGCTTCGGCCTCACCAAGATCGGCATGCATACGACGGCCCAGCACCACACCGGCTCGGCGGGCAGCCCCGGCGAGGTCTGGCTCGACTACGTCGGCACCGGTCTCTACGCGGGCTTCGCCGCCATCGCCGCGGCGAACACCCTCGCCATGATCTCCTTCGAGCGCCGCCGGTGACGTGGCGCTGCTGCGGGTCGAGGGCAGCCGGCGCGCCCAGGTGCGGGCCATGGCCGCCTGGGAGGCCGTGGTCGTCGCCGGGACCGCGCTGCTGCTCGGCGGCGCGATCGCGCTGGCCACGCTGGCGCCGATCCTCAGCACGGCGTTCGGCTCGGCCCTGCCCCACCTGCCGTGGCCGGTGCCCGCCGGGGTGGCGACGGGCACGCTGCTGCTGACCCTGCTGGCGACCGGGCTCCCGGTACGGGCCGTGCTGCGCAAGCGGGCGATCGCGGTGGACGGCGCGACGGTGATCCCCACCGCCCGCGCCGCCCGATGACAGCGCACCGCCCGGCGACAGCGCGCCGCCCGGCACCAGTACGCCGCCCGGTACTAATGCGGCGCCCGGTACTAGTGCGGCGCCCCCCGCCACCCCGACACCGGCAGCGCGAACTTGGCGACGAGCCGGTCGGTGAACGACGCGTGGTGCAGCCGAGCGAGGCGCACGGCACCGCGCCCCTGCGCACCTCCACCCGTGCCCCGGCGGGCAGTTCCACGGTGCGCCGCCCGTCGCACCACAGCACCCCGTGCGGGGTGTGCGGCTGGACCTCGACGGCGAGCACCGCGCTCGGGCGAGGTCACCAGCGGCTTGGCGAACAGGGCGTGCGCGCTGATCGGCACCATGAGCAGCGCCTCCACCTCCGGCCACACCACGGGCCCGCCCGCCGAGAACGCGTACGCCGTCGAGCCGGTCGGCGTCGCGCAGACGATGCCGTCGCAGCCGAAGCCGGTGACCGGCCGCCCGTCGATCTCCAGGACGACTTCGAGCATCCGCTCGGGCGACACCTTCTGGACGGCGGCCTCGTTCAGCGCCCAGTCGCGGTGCACGATGTCGCCGTTGCGGTGCACGATGACGTCGATCGTCATGCGCTCCTCGACCTCGTACGTCTTGGTGACCACGCGGTCGACGACCCGGTCGAGGTCGTCCCGCTCGGCCTCCGCGAGGAAGCCCACGCGCCCGAGGTTGACGCCGAGCATCGGCACCCCGGAGGCCCGCGCGAAGTCGGCGCCGCGCAGCAGCGTCCCGTCACCGCCGAGCACGACGATCAGCTCGCAGTCGTCGATGCAGTCGGCCGTGGCCTCCTGGACGGACTCGACCTCGGAGGGCAGCGGCAGATCCGCCGCCTCCGCCTTGAGGACCCGTACGCCGATGCCGTGGCGCAGCAGTCCCTGGACGACCAGCTCGGCGCTGCGGATGGCCGCGGGCCGTCCGGTGTGCGCGAGCAGGAAAACGGTACGCGCTCTGGTCTGGGTCACTCGGGTCTGAGTCAACGGGGCCCCTCCGCCACGGCACGGTCAACGTCCGCCGGGTCGAGTTCGTCGGCCCCGGCGCGCAGCCACAGAAAGTACTCGACGTTCCCGGAGGGCCCGGGCAGCGGGCTGGCGGTCACCCCGCGTACCCCGAGACCGAGCCCCCACGCCTGACGTGCCACACCGCGTACGGCGTCGGCCCGCAGCTCGGCGCTGCGCACCACACCGCCGCTGCCGAGCCGCTCCTTGCCGACCTCGAACTGCGGCTTGACCATGAGCACCAGGTCCGCGTCGGGGGCCGCGCACCGCACGAGGGCGGGCAGCACCAGGCCGAGCGGGATGAAGGAGAGGTCGCCGACGACGATGTCGACGGGCACGCCGTCGATCGCCTCCAGCGTCAGCTCCCTGACGTTCGTGCGGTCCTTCACGGTGACCCGGTCGTCGCTCTGCAGCGACCAGGCGAGCTGGCCGTACCCGACGTCGACGGCGACGACGTGCGCGGCACCGGCCCGCAGCAGCACGTCCGTGAAGCCGCCGGTGGAGGCGCCCGCGTCGAGCGCGCGCCGCCCCTCGACGACCAGCCCCTGCGGCACGAACGCGGCGAGGGCGCCCGCCAGCTTGTGGCCGCCCCGCGAGACGTAGTCGGGATCGCTGTCGTCCTGCGAGACCACGATCGGGGCGGCCGTCTCCACCTGGGTCGCGGCCTTGGTCGCGACGGTCTTGCCGACCGAGACGCGGCCGGCGGCGATCAGCTGGCTCGCGTGCTCGCGCGAGCGCGCGAGCTTCCGGCGGACGAGCTCGGCGTCGAGGCGGCGTCGTGCCACTCCTGCCACGTTCGGTTCAGCTCCATTCCAGGGGGGCGGCCCGTAGGGCCTCGTTCAGGGGCGGTGGTCGGGTGACGGGTGGGCGTACGAGAGTCCGGGCGCCCCGGTGGGCGCCGGTGGGCCGGGGCGCGCGTCGAGCGCGGTCAGCGCGTCGCGCAGGTCCCGGTGTACATCCTCGTACACCTCGATGTGGCCGTCCGTGGCGAGGTGGTCGGCGTCGCCGAGCCGGGCGAGGCAGGCGTCCACGTCGGGGTTCCCGGTGGGGGTGCGCTCGACGCCGAGGGGCGCGGGGGCGGCGGGGTCGTACGAGGGTTCGGCCGCCGGTTCGCCCGGCAGTTCGTACGACGATTCATCCGGAACCTGAGGCTCCGGCTCCACCGTCTCCCCCTCTGTGGGGCCCGCGTGAGAGTCGCTCATGGCACGACGCTACCCCGAAGCGCTGCGGTACCGTCGATCACGATGGCGACCATGGCGGAGTGCCGCGCGGCACTCGACACACTCTCGGACACCCTCGCGTCCGCCGACGGCGACGTGCGGGGCGCCGCTGCCCTGAACCGCTCGCTGAGCTGCCGTATCACCGACCTCGACACCACCTTCACCGGCCGTCTCGAGAACGGCCGGATCACGGTGCTCGACACCCACCCGGGCCCGCCCCGCGAGAAGGCCGAGATCCGCCTCGCGATGACCGGCGACGACCTGGTCGCGCTGGTGGACGGCGAGCTGAACTTCGCGAAGGCGTGGGCCTCCGGCCGGGTCAAGCTGGAGGCGGGCTTCCGGGACCTGCTGAAGCTCAGGTCGCTGCTCTAGCCGGCTTGGCTTTGGTCAGCGTTCTGCGCCCGGCACGGGCCACCGGGATCACCAGCGGCGTCCCGCTCTCCGGATCGTCGATGATCTGGCACTGGATGCCGAACGTCTGCTCGACCAGCTCCGCCGTGACGATGTCGGCCGGCGCGCCCTCGGCGATCACCGCGCCATCGCGCAGGGCGATGAGGTGGGTGGCGTAGCGCGCGGCGTGGTTCAGGTCGTGCAGGACGGCGACGAGGGTGCGGCCCTGCTGCTCGTGCAGCTCGGCACAGAGGTCCAGGACGTCGAGCTGGTGCTGGATGTCGAGGAACGTCGTCGGCTCGTCGAGCAGCAGCAGCGGCGTCTGCTGGGCGAGCGCCATCGCGATCCACACGCGCTGGCGCTGGCCGCCGGAGAGTTCGTCGACATAGCGATCGGCGAGTTCCCGTACGCCTGTCGCGTCCATCGACTCGTCGACGACGCGTTCGTCCTCCTTCGACCACTGCCGCAGGAGCCCTTGGTGGGGGTAGCGGCCGCGCGCGACCAGGTCGCCGACCGTGATGCCGTCGGGCGCGATGGACGACTGCGGCAGCAGGCCGAGCGTCTTGGCGACCTTCTTCGCGGGCATCGACTGGATGACGCTCCCGTCGAGCAGCACGCGTCCCGCGGCGGGCTTGAGCATCCGGGACAGGGCGCGCAGCAGCGTGGACTTGCCGCACGCGTTGGGGCCCACGATCACGGTGAAGGAGTTGTCGGGGATCTCGACGGACAGCTTCTCCGCGATGACGCGCTGGTCATAGCCGAGGGTGACGTCGTCGGCGATGAGCCGGTTCACAGCAGCACGCTCCTGGTCGTGGGGTGGTACGAGGTCATGGTCACGGCGGGCTTCGTGGTCACCGCGGGTTTCATGGGCGCCCTCATATGCGCCCCGCCTTGCGCTGCGCGACGAGCAGCCACAGCAGATAGCCGCCGCCGAGTACGCCGGTGACGACGCCGACGGGCAGCTGGTCGGCGCCGAAGGCCCGCTGCGAGGCGAAGTCGGCGACGATCAGCAGGGCGGCGCCCATGAACATCGCCGGCATGAGGTTGGGGCCGGGCGAGCGCGTGAGGCGGCGGGCCAGCCGCGGCGCGGTGAGCGCGACGAAGCTGACCGGACCGGCGGCGGCGGTGGCGGCCGCGGTGAGCAGCACGGAGGCGGTGAGCAGGACGAGACGGGTGCGTTCGACCCGTACCCCGAGCGCGTTCGCGACGTCGTCGCCCATCTCCAGCATCCGCAGCGGACGCCCGTACACGAGGACGAGCGGCACGAGGACGGCGCAGAGCGCGAGCAGCGGCCAGACCTGCTCCCAGTCCCGGCCGTTCAGGGAGCCGGTCATCCACACCACGGCGCGGGCCGCGTCGACGAAGTCCGCCTTGGTGAGCAGATAGCCGTTGATCGCCGTGATGAAGGCGGAGACGCCGATCCCGACGAGCACGAGCCGGTAGCCGTGCACCCCGCGCTTCCAGGCCAGCAGGTAGATGGCGAGGCCGGTGACGAGACCGCCGACGAGCGCGCCGCCCGCGACCGCGGTGGCGCTCCCCTGGAACAGGATGATCATGGTGAGCGCACCGGCGGTCGCGCCCTGCCCGAGGCCGAGCACGTCGGGGCTGCCCAGCGGGTTGCGGGCGATCGACTGGAAGAGCGCGCCGCCGAGCCCGAGGGCCGCGCCCACCAGGAGTCCGACGAGGACCCGCGGCAGCCGCAGTTCGTTGATGATGAACTCCTGCCCGGCGTTGCCGTCCCCGAGCAGGGTCCGTACGACGTCGGCGGCCGGGATCTCGAAGTCGCCGGTGCCGATCAGGACGACGCTCGCGGCGAGCGCGGCGAGCAGGAGCAGGGTGACGACCACGGCCGTGCGGACGTCGAGCCGGACGGAGAGGCCGCCCCGGGTGCGTATCGCCTTCACAGCTGGGCCACCTTCCGCCGCCGCACGAGAAAGATGAAGACGGGTGCGCCGATGACGGCGGTCACGACGCCCACTTGCAGCTCGGAGGGCCGCGCCACGATCCGCCCGACGACGTCGGCGCCGAGCAGCTGGACGGGCGACAGGACGGCCGCGTACGGCAGAATCCAGCGCATGTCGGGCCCGGTGAAGGAGCGCACGACGTGCGGCACCATCAGGCCGACGAACACGATCGGCCCGCAGGCGGCGGTCGCCGCCCCGCACAGCAGCGTCGCCGCCGCCATCGACAGCGCGCGCGTGCGCCGTTGAGGTGGGCGCCGAGCGCGCGGGCGGTGTCGTCGCCCATGGCCATGGCGTTCAGCGGCCGGGCGAGGCCGAGCGCGAGCACGGTGCCGATCGCGAGGAAGGGCAGGACCTGCCGGATGGTCTCCATGTTGGCGGAGGCCAGCGAACCGACCGTCCAGAACCGCATCTTGTTGAGTGCGGCACCGTCCATGATCATGACGGCCTGGAGATAGCCGTAGAGCGCGGCGCTGATCGCGGTGCCGGCGAGCGCGAGCCGCACCGCGTCGACGCCGCGCGCACCGCCCAGGAGGTAGAGCAGGACGCCGACGAGTGACGCCCCCAGGAAGGCGAACCACACGTACCCGCTCAGCGAGGTGACGCCGAAGAAGCTGATGGCGGTGACGACCGCCGACGACGCCCCGAGGTTGATGCCGAGGAGCCCGGGGTCGGCCAGCGGGTTGCGGGTGAGCGCCTGGAGGACGGCGCCGGAGAGCCCGAGGGCGGCACCCACGAGCAGCCCGAGCAGAGTGCGCGCGAGCCGCTCCCCGACGACCACGTCGCCGTACGTCCCCGAGTCGTGGAACAGCCCGTGCCAGACCTGGCCCAGGGGCATCGACTTGGCGCCGATCGCGATGCTCGCGAGGAAGACGAGCAGAAGGACGGCCGCCGAGACGACCAACCCGATCGTGCGTATCGCGAGGCGTCGGGGAGGCGCGGGAGCGGTCTCCGCGCGGGCTTCTGGAGGACTGTCGACCAACACCGGGTTAGGTTAGCCTACCCTCGCACCCTCGACGCAGGTGGTGCGCCCGCCGTCGGGGTCGGCCATGTCGTCCGCGCCCCTGCCCTTGAGCGGCTCGCCGCCGCCGTCGAGAAGTCGAAGAGGCTCACGCGATGACCGACTCCCCGTACCAGTACTTCGACGTCCAGGTCCTGCGCGCCGAGCACCTGACCCCCGCCATGATCCGCGTCGCCTTCGGCGGCCCCGACCTGCGGCGGATGGCGTCCGGCGGCCGGGACCAGCGCATCAAGATCTTCCTGCCGCACCCGGGTCAGGACGCCCCCGTCATGCCGGCCACGGACACCGGCGACGCCTCCGACTGGTACGCCGCGTGGTGCGCCCTCGACCCCTCGGTACGCGGCATCATGCGCACCTACACGACCCGCGAGCTGCGCCGCGACCCCTGACGAGCTGATCGTCGACTTCGCCGTCCACGGCCCGGCCCCCTCGCCCGCCGACGGCCCCGCGACCAGCTGGGCACGGACCGCCCCGGCCCGGCGCCCCGCATCGGCGTCCTCGCCCCGGTCGAGGAGGAGAACGGGGCATACGACTTCCGGCCGCCGCGGGACACCGACTGGCTGCTCCTGGCCGCCGACGAGTCGGCGCTCCCGGCCGTCGCGGCCATCCTCGAGACCCTGCCGCCCGCCCTGCTGGCACGCGTCTGGATCGAGGTCCACGACCTCGCCGACCGCCAGTCCCTGCCCACCAAGGCGGACGCGGAGATCCACTGGCTCACCAGGGAGGGCACCACCCCGGAGGCCATCCGCGGCACCACCCTCCCCGAGGGCACGCCCTACGCCTGGGTCGCCGGCGAGTCCTCAACCGTCAAGGCGGTACGCCGCCACCTGGTCACCGACCGCGGCTTCGACCGCAAGCGGGTGTCGTTCTCGGGCTACTGGCGCAAGAACACGACGACGGACGAACTGATCGACCGCGGGGAGAACCCGTGAGCGGGGGGGGAGAGCGAGGGGGCAGAGCGGAGGCGGCCGCCGGTCAGCGTAAGCCAAGGGCCCGACACGCCGGTCCGGCGTGAGCCAAGGGCCCGACAAGGCCCCGGAACCGCCGACGGCCGCGACCCGCACGGTGAGCGGCAACCTCCGAGCGGCGACGCCCCGCGCCCGGGCTACCCCCGGCCCACGACGACTCGCCCCCGGGCTACACCCGAGTCGCGACAACGCGCGCCCGAGCTAACCCTCGAGTCGCGCCAACCCGTGCCCGAGCTACACCCGAACCGCGACGCCCCGCGCCCGAACTAC